>NZ_JAYFUM010000004.1:0-117116 GCF_034929435.1 Arcicella rigui | reverse complement strand
AGATAGTTATAGGTCTTTGTTAAATCGATTTGATACAACTCTTTCAAGTTGGATGGGATTTAACTTTATAGCTTTTATTATCATGGCAATTAAGAAAATTAAAAAGTCAAGATGACTTCTATTCAAAACCTAAAATAAAAATAGATATGCCTTCAACATTTTCACAAATTTATATCCAAATCGTATTTGCTGTAAAGAACAGAGAAGCTTTAATTCTACCAGATTGGGAAGACAGATTATACGAATACATCACAGGCATCATACAAAATAAAGGTCAAAAACTGATTGCCATCAATGGTATGCCTGACCATATCCACATTTTAATTGGGATGAAGCCCAGTTGTAGTATCAGCGATTTGGTAAGAGAAGTCAAGAAATCAAGTAATGAATTTATTAATGAAAATAAATTATCTAAACATAAGTTTAGTTGGCAAGAGGGATATGGTGCATTTTCATATAGTCACTCTCATATAGACAATGTTTATTGGTATATACACAATCAAAAAGCACATCATAAAAAACAATCATTTAAAGAAGAGTATAAACAATTCTTAGAGAAATTCAAGGTTGATTATGATGAAAAGTATTTATTTGATTGGATTTTAGATGCTCAAAAACAAAATCAATCAAAGCAATAAATGCAAGGTTTTATCTTACTGTAATTATTTTTTAATATATTTAGATTAGTCTTTGAATACAATTTTCATCTTCAACAAATTCATAATGAAAAAATCTTTAGCTCTCTTTTTTGTGCTGTATTCTTTTGTGACGACGGCACAAAGGTTTTCGGTTACTTTTGATAAAAGCCTTTCTAATAAGGCTTTAGACGGACGACTGATGTTGTTTGTTGCCAATAATGATAAAAAAGAACCTCGCAGACAGGTCAGTGATGATGCCGATTCGCAATTGATGTTTGGTATCGATGTAAATGATTGGAAACCTAATCAATCTATTATTATCGACGACAAAGCTTTTGGCTATCCGATTAGAAGTATTAGTCAAATTCCCGCTGGTGAGTATTTTGCACAAGTATTACTCCATAAATACGAAACTTTTCATAAAGCTGATGGTCATGTTGTAAAACTACCGATGGACAGAGGCGAAGGTCAGCGGTTTAATGATGCTCCCGGTAATATTTATAGTGTTCCTATAAAAATTACACTCAAAAAAGGTAGTAAACAGACTATACAACTTAGTATTAGCAAAGAAATTCCGCCCATTGCTCCACCCAAAGACACGAAGTATATCAAACATATCAAAATGAAGAGCGAGTTGCTTAGTAAATTTTGGGGTAGAGATATTTATTTGGGAGCAAATGTGCTAATTCCTGAAGGATTTGATACGCATCCAGAGGCTCATTATCCTTTGGCTATCTTTCACGGACATTTTCCTGCTGATTTTTCTGGTTTTAGCGAAACGCCTCCGCCAGCAGATATGAAAACGGACGATTTTTCTGCTCGTTTTAATATTTATGGCTATAATAAAATCGTAAAAGAGGAGGCGTATAATTTTTATAAACAGTGGACAAGTAAAGATTTTCCCAGAATGTTAATCATTGAGATTCAGCATGCTAATCAATTTTATGATGATTCTTATGCCGTTAATTCTGCTAACCTTGGGCCTTATGGCGATGCTATTACTTATGAATTGATTCCTTACATTGAAAAGCAATTTAGAGGAATTGGTCAAGGTTGGGCGAGATTTCTCTACGGTGGTTCTACTGGAGGCTGGGAATCTTTAGCGGCACAGATTTTCTATCCAGATGAATACAATGGTTGCTTTGCGGCTTGTCCTGACCCAATTTCTTTTCAAGCTTATTCATCAATAGATTTATATCAATATTCAAATGCTTATTATTATGAAAGTCCGTGGAAACGAACCCCAATTCCGGGTAAAAGAGATTATCTTGGCAAAGTACAATGTACAGTTGAAGATATGAATTATCATGAATTAGCCATTGGTGATAAAACCCGTTCGGGAGGACAATGGGATATTTGGGAAGCTGTTTATTCGCCCGTAGGAAAAGATGGTTATCCAAAAAGGATTTTTGATAAGAAAACAGGCGTGATTGATAAAGAAGTAGCCGCTTATTGGAAAGAAAACTTTGATTTACTTCATATTTTAAAAAGAGATTGGGCAAAATTAGGCCCTAAACTGCAAGGTAAAATCCATATTTATTGTGGTGATATGGATAATTATTACTTGAATAATGCGGTATATTTAATGGAAGATTTTCTGAAAGGTGCAAAAAATCCAACTTATGATGGAGAAGTTACCTACGGCGACCGTGCAGAACATTGTTGGAACGGCGACCCTAATCAGCCAAATTATATTTCCAGATTACGATATAATACCATGTATCTACCAAAAATTCTGAAAAGAATAGAAGAATCAGCACCTAAAGGGGCAGATTTAAGTAGTTGGAAGTATTAATCAACCTCACCCCCGACCCCTCTCCTGTTGAGAGGGGAGTTTTTGGAGCTAAAAGCCCCCTCTCAACAGGAGCTACGGTTTATATATAAGTTTGTAAGTGTCTGATAATTAATGATATGTTCTCTCCAACGGCTCCCCTTCTCTGAAGGAGAAGGGGCTGGGGGATGAGGTTGAAAAGGGTAAAATTACCCAATTGCCCCTCAATTACTATCAATATTATACCCTTAACAAATACACTTAAAAGATGTGTATAAACCGTAGCTCAACAGGAGAGGGGGTTGGGGGTGAGGTCTTTAGCTGAATAATATTTGTTCGTTAAAACTTATTGGATAATCTCAATTTGAAAATAAAAATTTCAAAAAGCCTGATTGAAAATATTATTTCAAAGTATCATCATAAAACTCATCAGCTTCTTTTTTGAGTTTAATCAATGAAGCTTTATGAATGTACATCATGTGTCCAGATTCAAAGTAAGTAAACTTAACGTTTTTACGTTGTTCTGGTCGCAAGCCCATGTGTGAAACTACATACTCTGCCGCAAAATAGGGAGTAGCCAAATCGTAGTAAGCGGAAGGAATCCATACTTTTAAATAAGGATTTTTTGCCATCGCTTGTCTTAAAGTTTCAGCTACATTCAAGTACTTATTTTGTACATTACTATAATTCCAAGGCTGAACACGTCCAGTAAGCATTAAATAAGGTAAATCATTTTCATACTTCAAATCCTGACGTAAATAATTATTTACAGCCGTAGAGTAAGGCCCTGAGATAGTAGCATCTAAACTTGGGTCGAATTCGTATCTTTCTCCAGCATTATCAAAATCAATACCAGTAAAACGTCCATCCAAGCGTCCAGCAGTTTTACCTTCATCACGCAATAATTCTTTTACAAAACGACTAATCTCAATGCGTAAATTAGCATTATTGATAAAGGTTTCAGAAATCCCTGTTAGCTTACTTAATTTCTGTACAATTTGTTTTTTTTCATTTTCAGGTAATAAATCCCCTTTCATCAAAGCCGTAGCGTATTCATTAAGGGCAAAATGTTCTGCTTCACGCAAAGCTTTTTGTAAATCTCCTTGATACTCTTTCGCAATCTTTTTATGATACCAAGCCATCGCCGTATAAGTAGGTACGTAAAGAATGTTCGGCAAATCATTACCTCTGTCAAAAAGTATGGTTTGAAAATTCAATACCGAAGAAATCAAAGAAATACCATTGATATACATATTGAATTTATCTTGTAAATACCCCGAAAGTCCAGCAGAACGAGTAGTACCATAACTTTCGCCAGCTAAAAACTTAGGCGATGACCAGCGACCGTACTTAACGGTATAAAGTCGAATAAATTCACCTACTGATTCAATGTCTTCAACATAGCCTAAAAACTGTTTTGGGTCTTCACCTTGTACCGCACGGCTATAACCTGTATTGATAGGGTCGATAAATACCAAATCAGTTTTATCCAACCATGAGTATTCATTATTGATGTACTTATAAGGAGGAGCTAAAGCATCACCTTTGTCGGACATCAGGATTCTCTTAGGCCCAATTGCCCCCATGTGCAACCAAACAGAAGCAGACCCCGGGCCACCATTAAAAGTATAAGTAACAGGTCGTTTAGTAATATCAGTTACGCCATCTTTGGTATAAGCGATAAAGAATACATTGCCTTTAGCTTTGCCTGATTCATCTCTTAAAACCATATAGCCAGTAGTAGCAGTATAAGAAATTGCTTGACCATTAATAACTGTTTGATGTTTTGTAACTACTGGAGCAGGAGGAGGGAGAAGGGGAGTATTAAGTTTTGATTCCGCCTTGTCTTGGGCATAAGTAAAAACAGAACAAAGCATTAATAATAGTAAAATGTGTTTTTTCATTGGGGATTTAGTTAAATGATGAATGAATTGTAATTTTGTGTTTAAAATAGCTAAAATCTTGAAGCATATTACTCAACACTCATAGCTCAAGGCTCACAGCTTAAAGCTAATCAATTAAAAATACAAAAACTTGATTACACATAGAGAATTATTCTTAAAAAATGTTGCCCAAACTTCTGATTTTCCATTGGCTTTAGAAATCGAAAAAGCAGAAGGCGTTTATATGTACGGCAAAGATGGCAAACAATACATGGATTTGATTTCAGGTATTGGGGTTTCTAATGTGGGGCATCGCCATCCGAAAGTAGTAGAAGCGATTAAAAATCAAGTAGATAAATACTTGCATTTAATGGTTTATGGCGAATATGTACAAAGTCCACAAGTAGAATTAGCTGAGGCTTTGGTAAAAACGCTTGTTCCTAAAGTCGAAAATGTTCAACCATTAGATAATGTATATTTTACCAATTCTGGAACAGAAGCCGTAGAGGGTGCAATGAAATTAGCGAAACGTTTTACGGGTCGTCAGGAAATTATTTCTTGTTTTAATGCTTATCATGGAGCTACGCAGGGAGCTTTATCATTGTCTGGAAGCGAGAATTTTAAAAGAAATTTCCGTCCATTATTGCCAGAAATTAGAAATATTCGTCACGGAGTAATGGAAGATTTAGCTTTTATTACGGAAAAAACGGCAGCTATTATCATAGAAATCGTCGGAGGAGAAGCAGGAGTAAGAATTCCAAGCAAAGAGTATTTCTTGGCTTTAAGAAAACGCTGTGATGAAACTAAAACACTCTTGATTTTAGATGAAATTCAAAGTGGTTTTGGCAGAACAGGTACTTTTTGGGCTTTTGAACAATTTGATATTTATCCAGATGTCTTGTTATGTGCTAAAGGAATGGGCGGAGGAATGCCAATTGGGGCATTTATTGCCAATCATGAAGTAATGGGCGTGTTTAAAAATAATCCAATTTTAGGGCATATCACTACTTTTGGCGGACATCCTGTAAGTGCAGCCTCTTCTTTGGCTACATTGAAAGTGATTGTAGAAGAAAACTTATTGGATGCCGTTCAATCAAAAGCGGATTTATTTAAATCTTTGTTAGTTCACGAGAAAATTAAAGAAGTTAGAAATCAAGGTTTAATGATGGCGGTGGAATTTGCAGATTTTGATACTTTAAAACCTATCATCGACCGAGCGATTGAAAAAGGCGTAGTAACCGACTGGTTTTTATTTTGCGATAACTCCATGCGAATTGCTCCACCACTAATTATTACCGAAGAAGAAATCAGAAAAGCTTGTGAAGTGATTTTGGAAAGCATCTGATTTATTTAGTGAGTTAGTGAATGAGTGAGTTAGTGAATTGTGATTTATTGAGTTTGTGAATGAGTGATTTATTGAATGATAGAATGATTCATTCATTCTATCCAGTATAAAAAAGCTTAGGTGCTTCTAAAAAAAAGCCCCCTCTCCATCTGGAGAGGGGGTTGGGGGTGAGGTTAGTTTTTCCTCTTAAAAAAATTAAGCGTGTTTCAACAAAGTTTGTGATAACACAGCTTTTGGAATATTTCCACCTACTAATCTTTCTTTCAATTCACCATTTTTGAAAATTAATAAAGTTGGAATAGAACGGATTCCTAAAGTTGAAGGAACTGTTGAGTTTGCATCAACGTCCATTTTAGCAACGATTGCTTGTCCTTCTACATCACCAGCTAATTCTTCAACTACTGGTCCAATCATTTTACAAGGTCCACACCATTCTGCCCAAAAATCTACTAAAACTGGTTTATCTGAATTGATTAATTCCTGAAAATTATCATCGGTTGCTACTACGTATTTTCCCATTGTATTGTTTTATTAGGTTAATTTCTATGTTCAAAGTTAAAACAAAATGTGCTAATATCTTAGTTCCTAAAATTGGGTGATACACAAAGCTTTTCATTTTGTTGTTTGATAATCAAGTCTTTAACTTGATTATTTTTAATAATTTTCGTAATATTTTTTTATTTTACGGGTAATTTGGTCATAAATTGGTCTGGTAAATTCCGTAAACAATACCTGTGGAGCTGGTGGCAATAGCTCTTTATTTTTGGTAAGGTTTAATTGCTGACTGCTCAAAGCACGCTCATCTCCGTTGAAATTTGCCCATTCGTTTGTCCAAACAAATTCACCTGCAATTTTATCTTGATGAATTTTTTGTTTTGAAACATAATCAATGATTTGAAAATCTAAAATTCCTTTAGAAGAAACGGTTTTTTTTGAACGAGTATATTTAGCCGTTACTTTATTGTAAACAGGAATTTTCTTGCCATTTACTGTTGTTTCGCCCACCTTCACACTGTCTTTACTGGTAAGAGTATTGGTGTTGGTTTCCATATAAGTTTGCCCAACAATGAAATCATCAAACTGTAAATGTATGATTTGGTCGGCTTTAATTTTATTGTGTTCAGCTTCGTCTGGAGCGTAGAATCTTACAAACTGATTTAATTTGGGATTCGTTTTCAGAAACTCATTGATTTTACCTTGAAAGTACTCATTACTAAGCGAGTAGGTTCTTGAATTTACCGTTACTTGTTCAACAACGACGTTAATACTTGCCAATTCATAAGCTTCGGATTGTTTGTCTTTAGCATTTTTATAATTCGGAACGAGTTCGTCAGCTACCGAAAAATTATAAAAAGCATCTTTTGCCGCTTGTCTATTTTGTTGAGCTTGTTGCAAGGCACTCATTCCTATTTGGTAACGTTCTTCTGCTCCTTGGGTTTGGGCAAATTGCAAAGCATCATAATAACGAGTGGGCGTTGGAACGATTTTGAGACAAGCCTGACAGTTGACTAACTGGTCTGACAAAGTATGAATCTGTTTGTATTCAGCAACGACTCTTTCCCAACGGAATTTTTCTTGAGAATTTTTCCAGTTTTCTACTTTCGTCAAATGAAAGTTGACGGCAGCAGGAAAAGCATTTTTAAGTACTTCCATAGCCTTGGTATTGGTCGGACTTTTCTGTAATCGACCAATAGCCGTTTCTACGGCTTCATCATAATTTCCTTGTTCCAAGGCTTTTTTCCCAGAGCTACAACTCCACGAAAAATAAGCTAATAAAGCAATTGTTAGTAATTTTTTGAGCATAGTAATTGAGTAAGAGTTTTAATTGTGATTGAGTGAGTGGTGAATTAGTGATTATTTTTTGATTAATGCCAAATTTTATGGATTCTTCTAATTAAGCTAAACAATTTGTAGTCGCAACCCTTGCGGTTGCTATTCATTACGTACAGGCAACCGCAAGGGACGCTACAATGATAAAACAAAATGCTTGAAAACAATCACTAAATCACCATTCACTCAATCACAACTAATTAAGTTTATAAGTCAATCCATTGATTAATTTCAATTGATCTAAAAATTCATTCGAGGGTGAAATTTTATTTTTTCTTGAAAGCATCGTTAGTTCAATGCGTTCTTCGGGGTCAACTACCGAAAAAGTAAGGCTACAAGTACCTTGATTTTTTTCGACTAATTGATTGATTTGCTCAATTAAAACAGAATTGACCATTTGCAAGCCAACCGTAATTTTCAATTCTTTGGCAAATTGATTTCTAATTTCAGATAAAAGTCGGATTGAAACAGGTTTAAATTCCCATTCATCAGGACGACCCCAGCGGTTTTTAATTTGTCCTTTGATATACAAAAATCTATCTGTGGCAATGTATTTTGAGAGATTCACGAAATCTTCTCCAAATAAAGCAAATTCGTAGCTTCCATTATAATCTTCCAAAGTAAAAAGCATAAATGGATTACCATTTTTTGAATACCTTTCAATTGCTTTTGTAACGATACCACCCACAGAAACTTCTTTTCCACGGTAATTCGGGTCCATCACTCTATCCAAAGTACAAGTACAGAAACTTTCTAATTCCAGACGATACTCATCTAAAGGGTGTCCAGAAATATAAATCCCGACTACATCTTTTTCAAATTTTAGCTTTTCCATTTGTCCCCATTTTTCAATATTAGGGATTTTTGGCGTTGCAATTTCTCCACCGCCGCCTTCGCCAAGCATTCCAAACAAAGAACCTTGAGCCGAAGCCGCTACTTCAACCGCTTTATTGGCATAACGGATAAGCTTTTCAATGAAATTACTTCCTTCGACATCCGCAAAATAAACCGCACGGTGAATTTCTTCAAAGCAGTCGAAACCACCTGCATAAGCCAAACTTTCTAAGGTTTTCTTATTTACTGTACGGAGGTTTACTCTTTTTACGAAATCAAAAATATCTTTATAGGGGCCATTTTTATCTCTTTCTTCAATAATACTTTCAACGGCGGCATCGCCAGTACCTTTGATTGCCCCCAAACCAAAACGAATTTCTCCTTTTTTGTTCACGGCAAATGAACGGTAAGATTCGTTAATGTCAGGCCCCAAAACAGGTAAGCCCATTCTTTTACATTCTTCCATAAAGAATGTAATCTTTTCAATGTTCCCCAAAGAGTTAGACATTACTGCCGCCATATACTCTGATGGGTAATGGGCTTTCAAATAACCAGTTTGATACGCCACAAAAGCGTAACAAGTAGAGTGAGATTTATTGAAAGCATATTGAGCAAAAGCTTCCCAGTCAGTCCAGATTTTATTGAGTTTGTCTTCGGGGTGTCCTTTGGCTTTTGCACCGTCCACAAACTTACTTTTCATTTTATCAAGTGTGTAGCGGTCTTTTTTACCCATTGCTTTTCTCAGAACGTCGGCATCACCTTTCGAGAAACCTGCTAATTTCTGAGACAAAAGCATTACTTGCTCTTGATAAACCGTAATGCCATAAGTATCAGCCAAATACTCTTCCATGTCGGGCAAATCGTAAGTGATTTCCTCACGACCATGTTTACGAGCAATAAAGTTTGGAATATAAGCAATTGGCCCGGGACGATACAGGGCGTTCATGGCAATTAAATCCGAGAATTGGTCAGGCTTTAAGTCCAATAAGTGCTTTTGCATCCCAGCAGATTCAAACTGGAAAGTAGCGTTTGTTTCACCTCTTTGATATAATTCATAGGTTTTTACATCATCGAGCGGAATATTGTCTAAATCAATTTCTACACCGTAGTTTTGCTTGATGAGTCTGAGTGCTTCTTTAAGAATAGAAAGGGTTTTTAAACCCAAAAAGTCCATTTTAATTACACCTGCATCTTCAATAATTCTTCCTTCAAATTGTGTAATCAAAAGGTTTACTTCTTTTGAAGTAGCCACAGGAAGAATTTCTGTTAAATCTTTTGGAGCGATGATAATCCCAGCGGCGTGAATACCTGTACCACGCACAGAACCCTCTAAAACCAAAGCTTCCTCTAATACTTTTGAACGCAAAGAACCTTCCCGACGAATTTCACGAAGTTTCTTAACGTTTTCGATATCTTCTGCTTGGAACTGTTCTTTTTCAGCAAGCGATTTTTCACCCACTAATGGGGCATTCATTACTCTGTTTAAATTCGTACCGGGTTTATCAGGCACTAATTTTGCCAATTCGTTGGATTCATTCAAAGGTAAATCCATCACACGGGCAACGTCTTTGATAGACATTTTTGCCGCCATTGTGCCATAAGTAACAATGTGTGCTACTTGCTGTTTTCCGTACTTTTCTACCACATAATCAATCACTTTTTGGCGACCTTCGTCGTCAAAATCCGTATCAATATCGGGCATTGATTTTCGGTCGGGATTCAAGAAACGCTCAAAAAGTAAATTGTACTTAATCGGGTCGATATTGGTAATGCCAATACAATAAGCAACCACCGAACCCGCCGCCGAACCACGACCCGGCCCTACAAAAACGCCCAGTTCACGACCAGCACGGATAAAATCGGATACAATCAAGAAGTAACCTGCAAAACCCATTGTGCGAATGGTATGTAATTCAAAGCTCAAACGGTCTTTTACTTCTATACTTTCCCAAGCTTCGCCATAGCGTTTTCTTGCTCCTTCCCAAGTAAGGTGTTCCAAGTAATCATCTTGACTAACAAAACCAACAGGGATTTCATAATTAGGCAACATGATGTCTTGTTTCAAACGAAGTGTATCAATTTTGCCTACAATTTCATTCGTATTATCAATGGCTTCTGGAATATGCGACCAAAGTTTGGTCATTTCTTGCGTATTCTTGAAGTAAAATTCATCATTATAAAAGGCAAAACGCTTTCCTTTTACTGACTCGCCATCGTCAACATCTTTGTATGTGGGTGTTGCTTGTTTTTCGCCTGTGTTGATACACAATAAAATATCGTGTGCGTTAGCATCTTTTTGGTCTAAATAATGCGAATCGTTCGAAGCAATTACTTTTACATTATACTTCTTCGCAAATTTTAATAATACTTCATTACATTTTAATTGGTCTGGAATCTGGTGATTTTGTACTTCTACGTAGTAATCTTCCCCAAAAATATCCAGCCACCATTTGAATTCTTTTTCTGCTTCTTCTTCACTTCCACGCAGAATTGCTTGAGGAACTGACGCACCAATACAACAAGTAGTGGCGATAAGCCCTTTGTGATATTGTAAAATCAGTGATTTATCAATACGAGGATATTTTCCATAAAGTCCTTCGATATAACCCAAAGAACAAAGTTTTACCAAATTGGCATATCCTTCGGCATTTTTGGCTAACATCAATTGATGATAGCGTTTATCTTTTTGGTCTTTTGAAAATTGCTTTTTAAAACGGTCTTCTACCACATAAAACTCACAACCTACGATTGGTTTTACGCCTTCATGTTTTCCAGCTTCCGCCACAAACTGAAAAGCACCAAACATATTTCCGTGGTCGGTAATGGCTACGGCAGGCATATTGTCGGCTTTGGCTTTGGCAAAAAGTCCAGAAATTTTAGAAGCTCCGTCTAAGAGAGAGTATTGCGTATGACAGTGTAAATGAGAGAATTGCATTAATTTGGGGTTTTAACTTCTACAAATTAAACAAAAAAGCGACATTTTACGGTCGCTTTTCTTCAAAATAATCTATAAGAAAGTTTATTTCTTAGTACTTGGCGAATTAGCTGATATCACATCCACGCCATCTTTAAGCTGCTGAATCGCCATAATTTGTTTCATTGTTTTTTCCATTCCTTCGGTCGAACCATCCAAGAAAATCACATTGCCTTGTCCTTGTTCTGCGAAGTGTTTTACGGCTTCTGTCCACATCGAAAAGAGTATCAACGAAGCATCTAAATTGGCTTCATTCATTACTTTCGCCGATTCTGCCATCCCTCTTGCTACCTCTTCACGGAAAAGAGCAACGCCTTGTCCACGCAATTGTGCCGCAATTTTTTCTGCTTCTGCCGAAATTCTAATGGCATTTCCTTCTGCTTCTGCCGCTTTAGTTTTGGTAATTAATAAAGCTTGTCCTTCGTTTTCTGCGGCAGCTTTTAGGTTATTTGAGGCTACCACTTGTGCCATCGAACGCATGATGGCTTCATCAAAAGCAATATCATTCAATTGTAAATCAATCAAATGATAGCCCCATTGTTCGAGTGTCTCATCCAATTCGTTCTTTACATTCAATACAATTTCACCACGTAAAAGCAGTACTTCTGCTTGTTTTTTAGTTGCTACAAAAGCACGAATTGTTCCTTCTACGGTACGAATCAAGGCTTGCATAAAAGAGCGTTCGTCCATGTATTTAAAGGCAACGTTTTTAATCGTTTGCTCTTCTTGGTTCAAAACGGCATAAACCAACATTGCTTTGAAATTTACATTGGCTTGGTCGGAAGTAATGGCTTGGAATTCTAATTCCATCGAACGGTTTTGAATAGAAATTCTTCTAAAGACAAATTCAATAAAAGGAATTTTAAAATTCAAACCGGGCGTCATAATTCTCTGATACTTCCCGAAAACCGTAATAACCGCCACCGTTCCTTGATTAACAATGACAATTGAAAGGGCAGTAGCAACCATCGCAAAAAATAGGATAACAATAAAAAAGCTCATAATTGAATAGAGTTTAATGTGAATAAGTACAAGTGTTTTTTAGATTTTAGAAATAAACGGATTCGTACAAAAACAAATCAGCACCAAAGTACAAAAACTTTGGTGCTGTAAAGCATAAATTTTAATTAATTTGGTAATATTTAGAAAAGGGTAATGGCTACATCATTTTAACGGAACTCATACCGCCATCAATGTTTAAAATTTGTCCTGTCATCCAGCTACCTTCGTCTGAAAGTAAAAAACTGGTCATGTTTGCAATGTCTGAGGCTTGTCCAAATCTGCCTATCGGGTGGCGTTTGTTTGAAGCTTCTTTCTTTTCATCGCTTGATAACAGATTTTTTGCCAAAGGCGTTTCTGTCAACGACGGTGCAATGCAGTTTACTCTAATTTTATTTGGAGCAAGTTCTGCCGCCAATGAACGTGTCAAACCTTC
This sequence comes from Arcicella rigui, assembly GCF_034929435.1. Taxonomy (NCBI): domain Bacteria; kingdom Pseudomonadati; phylum Bacteroidota; class Cytophagia; order Cytophagales; family Flectobacillaceae; genus Arcicella; species Arcicella rigui. Next base: position 104,406 of record NZ_JAYFUM010000004.1, on the reverse strand, counting down.
AATTGCTCCTTTTGAAGCCGCTACCGAAGCATGAAAACCCATCCCGATTTTTACGGCAACAGTACTGTACAAAACCACTGAAGCACTGCTACTTTTTTTCAATTTGGGTAAAACAGCCTGAATGACCGAAACTGCTCCTAAGACATTGATTTGAAAATCATTCTTAAAATCATCTTGTGAAAGTCTTTGAAATGGCTTTAAATTAATTGTACCGGGACAATACACTAATCCGTCTAAAGTATCAGGTAATTCGCTGAAAACAGAATTATCTGCGTTTTGTGCATCCCAAGTGAAGTGTTTGATTGCCGATACTTTCGCTTCATTTCTTGAAGCAGTATAAACATTAAAACCTTTGTTGATTAAATTTTGAGCGGTGGCTTCGCCAATTCCAGAGCTTGCTCCGATAATTAATATATTTTTTGACATGATTTGCTTATAAAAAAAAATGACATCTAAAGTATCTAACCTTAGATGTCATTTTTTGTTTAAACTTTGTTTGTAAAAGATAAACAAAGTTTCGTTTTCTTTTATAATGAAATGTACTTCAAAAACTCATTTCTTGTAATTTCTTCTTGGAATTTGCCACCGTAAAAACTGGTCACCGTTGAAGAAGTATCGTCTTTAATACCACGAGAAGCCACGCAAAGATGTTTGGCATCAATCATCACCGCAACGTCTTCAGTACCCAAAAGTTTCTGAATTTCTTTGGCAATTTGCATCGTCAAACGCTCTTGTACTTGTGGTCGTTTGGCAAAATGTTGTACAATTCTGTTTAATTTAGAAAGCCCAATTACTTGTCCGTTAGCGATATAAGCCACGTGAGCTTTCCCGAAAATTGGCACAAAATGGTGTTCGCAATTAGAGTAAAAAGAAATGTTTTTTTCTACCAACATTTCATTGTATTGGTACTTGTTTTCAAAGAGGGCAACCGAAGGCATATTCTTTGGATTCAATCCGCTGAAAATTTCTTGCACATACATTTTGGCTACTCTTTTTGGTGTCCCTTTCAATGAATCATCCCTTAAATCAAGTCCAAGTGTTTCCATTATCTGACGGAAATGATATTCAATCTGAGCAATCTTTTCATCATCACTCATATCAAAAGCATCTTCACGCATAGGTGTTTCCACCGACGTCATGATATGTTCATCCCCGATTTCTTCATCTGTAAACCTGATTTTATTATTGTTATCAACTAACAGGGTATTCAACAAAGTTTCGTTCGGTTTCATACAGTCTAATTTTAAGGTCAAATGTTGAATTGATTTTGTTTCTTAATATGTCATAAATGACAATGGCAATGTTTTCGGCAGAAGGGTTCAAATCTTTAAATTCTTCTGTGTCTAAATTCAAGTTTTTGTGGTCGAATCTATCAAGAATTTCTACTTTTATGATTTCAGCCAATACTTTCATATCTATTACATAACCTGTTTCGGGGTCGAGTTCGCCTGTTACTTGAACCACCAAATCGTAGTTATGTCCGTGATAATTATAGTTGTTGCATTTTCCATAAACACGCTCGTTCTTCTCATCCGACCAATTCGGATTGTTCAATCTGTGTGCAGCATTGAAGTGTTCTTTCCTAAATACCGCCACTTTTTTTGGCATCATGCTTTCCTAAAATTTTATTTGAAAAAAATCTTCTTGGTTGAAAGACAAGAGATTGGTGATTACAACCAAGCCGAGACAATCATTCGGGATTTAGTCTCAAAGTTTAAAAGCCGTCTGAAAGGTTGTCAGCAACACTCTTAAACTAAATCAGCGAGTTCTTATTCAAATACTTAAACTTATATTCTTTTAAGATTGTTTGTTTTTGTTTAGTATTTTATCTCAATAATTAAACAAAAAGAAATTTTATTGAGAACATTTTCGGTAATATAAGTTAAAATTCCTTTGTTTCCCGTAATTCGATAATCAAAGAAAACAAGAATTTCTACAAAAAATCAAATAATCATCGTTCGTTTGCTGAATTTTATGATTATTTTTCTCGAAATTATTTCTTAGAGTACAACAGTTCTTTTAAATGAAGGGTTCAAATTGTGTTCTTCAAAATTAGATTTACCATTACTATTTAACGTTATCTTCAAACTAAACAAACAATGCAAAGAAGAAAGTTTATTCAAACCTCCGCTTTGGCTGGCACGGCGGCATTTGCGATGCCTAACATTATTTTCGGTGCAAAACCTGATGAACAAAAAGTAAGACTTGGTTTTATTGGCGTTGGTCTTCGTGGTAGAAACCATTTAGAAATGGCTATGTACCGTGAGGATGTAGAAATCAATGCTATTTGTGACATCGACCCCGACGCCATTGCGATTTCTTTGAAAATGATAAAAGAAAAAGGACGTAAAGAGCCTGCCGTTTATCAAAAAAATGACCACGATTTTGAAAATATGGTCAAAAGAGATGATTTAGACGGTATAATTATCGCTACGCCTTGGGAATGGCACGTACCAATGTCTATCGCAACCATGAAAGCTGGCAAGTATGCGGGGGTAGAAGTATCGGCTACGGTTACTTTACAAGAATCTTGGGATTTGGTAAATACTTATGAAAAAACAGGTTCGCATTGTATGATTCTTGAAAACGTATGTTATCGCCGTGATGTGTTGGCGGTGTTGAACATGGTTCGTCAGAATCTTTTCGGAGAATTAATTCACTTACAATGCGGTTATCAGCACGATTTGCGTGGCGTAAAATTCAATGATGGCAAACAAGCTTATGGTGGTGGTGTTGAATTTGGAGCAAAAGGTTTCTCAGAAGCCAAATGGCGTACTCAACACTCTATTGATAGAAATGGCGACGTGTATCCAACGCATGGATTAGGCCCCGTAGCTGAAATGATTGATATTAACCGAGGAAATAGATTTGTTTCGCTCACTTCAACGGCTACAAAAGCAAGAGGTTTGCATGATTATATCGTAAAAAAAGGTGGTGCTGACCATCCAAATGCGAAAGTAAAATTCAAATTGGGCGATGTGGTGACCACAGTAATTAAATGTGCCAATGGTGAAACAATTTTGATTACACATGATACCAATTTACCTCGTCCATACTCTTTAGGTTTTAGAGTACAAGGCACAGAAGGACTTTGGACAGAAGATAACAAATCAATTTATTTGGAAAGTCTTTCAAAAAACCACGACCGCTGGGAGCCTTTCAAAGAATATCAAGATAAGTACGACCATCCACTCTGGAAAACCCACGCCAAAGATGCAGAAAATGCAGGTCATGGTGGAATTGACTATTTTGTATTAAGAGCTTTCGTAGAATCTATCAAAAGAAAAGTTGCTCCTCCGATTGATGTCTATGATGCCGCAGTTTGGTCAGCCATCAGTCCACTTTCTGAGCTATCAATTGCCAAAAACTCAGCATCTGTTGAAATACCAGACTTTACCAGAGGAAAATGGAAAACTAATAAACGAATCTTTGGACTTACGGATGAATATTAGATTTCAATTTGATTGAAAATTTGGTGATTTGAAAATTTGAAGATTTGATGATCAATTTGAAAGTGTGGTGATTTGAAAATTTGATAATCAATTTGAAAATGATGCAATATACTTGCTCATAAAATTATATTTTCAAATCTTCAAATTCTCAGATCTTCAAATTAAATCATATTTTCAAATCTTCAAATTCACAAATCTTCAAATCAATTCACTATTTTTGCAGTAATTAATTACCGACCATCAATGAGTAATACGATTAAAGTATCAACGCCGGGGAGAATTTGTCTCTTTGGTGAGCATCAAGATTATTTAGGGCTACCAGTAATTGCAGCAGCAATTTCGAGAAGAGTAAACATTACTGGACTAAATAGAAACGATGGAAAGGCAGTAATACATTTACCTGATATACAATCTCAAGAAAGTTTTGAGATTTATCCCGAACTGGAATATTTACATAAAAGAGATTACTTTCGTTCGGCTCTAAATATCTTACAAAGAGAAGGTTATACTTTCAAAAAAGGCTTAGAATGTACTGTTGAAGGCAATATTCCTATCAATTCGGGTACTTCAAGTTCCTCTGCCTTGTTGGCAAATTGGATTCATTTCTTATCAAGAATGGCTGATGAACCAAAGCCACTTTCTGAAAAAGAAATAGCCGAAATTGCTTACAGAGCCGAAGTAGTGGAATTTAAAGAAGCAGGAGGGATGATGGACCATTATTCCACCGCCGTAGGGAATGTTATCTATCTGGAATCGACCCCAAAAATTTTGGTAGAAACACTAAAACCTAATTTTGGGAGTTTTGTACTGGGCGATTCTTTAGAACCAAAAGATACAGTCGGGATTCTGAAAAGAGTAAAATATGGAGTATTAGAGGCGGTTGAGAAAATTAAAAAGGCTTATCCAGATTTTTCACTCTTTAGTGTTCAGGAAAGTGACATAAAAGAATTTGAAGCTTTAATTAGCAAAGATGAGTTAGATTTAATCAAAGCCAATATTGATAATAGAGATATTTTGATAGAAGCATTAGCTTTGTTGAAGGCAGAAAACTTGAATCATCAAAGGTTTGGTGAATTATTAGCACAACATCAGTTAAATTTGCAGGCTTTATTAAAAATATCAACTCCTAAAATCGACCGAATGTTAGCAGCCGCAAAAGAGGCTGGAGCTTACGGAGGAAAAATAAACGGTTCAGGTGGTGGTGGATGTATGTTTGTCTATGCTCCAGAGAATACCGAAGAAGTCGCCAAAAGTATCGAAAGAGAAGGTGGCAAGGCTTACATTATCCAAATCGACAAGGGAACGAGCTTAGAAAATTAACCAAATTATAAAATAATACTCTTAAATGGCAAAATTATTAATCATGGCGGGCGGAATGTCGTCAAGAATGAAAAAGGCAGAAGGCACTGAAACATTAGATGCTACATTAGTTGAACAAGCAAATACACTTCCGAAAGGAATGATTGGTGTAGGAAAAGATGGTCGCCCGTTTATGGATTATTTAATTTATAACGCTCATCGTGCAGGTTATACCGAAGTATTGATTTTAAAAAACCCAAAAGATAACGTTACTAAACCTTATTATGACCAATTGGTAGCCGAAAATAAAGCTTGGGGACTTACTTTTAGATATGCTACGCAACAAATCGCTCCAGACCGTGAAAAACCTGCTGGTACTGCTGATGCCATCCAACAAGCATTAGACCAAACGCCAGAATGGAAAGGAGAAAGATTTACCGTTTGTAATTCAGATAATTTATACTCTGTAAAAGTACTTACTTTGCTAAAAGATTGTCCTGTACCCAATGCAGTGGTTTCTTATGAAAGTATCGCTTTGGGCGTAGAACCAGAAAGAGTAAAAGCATTTGCCGTAATCAAGGCTGATGAAGAAGGATATTTGGTAGAAATTATCGAAAAACCAAACGATGAACAAATAGAATCTGCCAGAGATAAAAACGGAAAGATTGGCGTAAATATGAATGTTTTCCATTTCTTTTACGATGATATTCTTGAATATGTAACCAAAGAGCCGTTTAATCCAGTCAGAAACGAACGTGAATTGCCAAGTGCTGTAATGAAATTGGCAAGAGAACATCAGAAAAAAGTAATTACTGTACCCGTAGAAGAAAACGTACCTGACCTTACGTCAAAAGGCGATATTTCTATTGTACAAAAATATTTGGTAGATGAATTTGGAGATTTTTAAGTAAATTGTACAATAAAATTATTCATTGGACAAAATACTCAAACAATACCAACAGCTTTACCCTTATCAATAACCTGTTGTAACTATAGCCCTTTTCTCTTGTAGGAAAGGGTTTTTTGTTTTTAGAAGTGATAATTTTGAAGAGTATTACTTTGGTAGATTTTAATTTTAGACTTGGCTTCTATTGGTAATAAGGCAATTAAAATATATTAAACCATCTTTCAATTGATGCCGAAGGGATTGTATTAAAATAGGTTTCAAAACTATTTCCATTCTATACTCACTTTAAATAATTATTTACCCCTAAATTTCCTTAACAATTTTAGCAGGAACACCAGCCACTACACAATTGGCAGGTACATCTTTCCTAACTACCGCACCAGCGGCTACAATGGCATTTTCGCCGATGGTTACGCCTGACAAAATGGTGGCGTTTGCCCCAATCCAAGCGTTTCTTTTAATGAGAATGGGCTGTAAAATAACCGTTTTTCTGTCTTTGGGGTCTAAAGGATGGTTTTCCGAAGTAAGGTTTACTCTTGGTCCAAGCATTACGTCGTCTTCTATGGTGATGCCGCCTAAATCTAAAAAAGAACAAGCGTGATTGATAAAAACATTTTTCCCCAACTTGATAAACCTGCCAAAATTGGTATAAAATGGCGGAAAAATAGCAGTACTCTCATCAATCGCTTCGCCAATGATTTCGCTCAGTTTTGTTCTTACTTGATTTACATCTGTTGCCGACGCATTCATTTCTGAACATAAACGGATTGTTCGAGCAACCGCCTCCATAAAGGTATCATACTCTTTATCATCTTTTTTGATGGGTTCGCCAGCCCGCATTCTTTGAAAAATATTTTGGTTATTCATGAGTAATGTACTTTTAGCTAATTGATTTGGGGAATTTACTGATATAGTTTTACGCTTATCTCTGCTATTTTTCAACTAATTTAACCTATATTCCAGTGGCGTAATACCTACTTTTTGCTTGAAAAAGCGTGTAAAATGCTGTGGATATTTAAAGCCTAATTGATACGATATTTCACTCAGTGACTTTGAGGTGTCTAATACTCGTTCTTTGGCAAGGTCGATAAGTTTGAGTTGGATGTACTCTAAGGCTGTTTTGCCTGTTTCTTTCTTGATTAAATCACCAAAGTAATTAGCCGAAAGATGTAATTTGTCCGCAAAATATGCCACTGAAGGTAAACCCATCGTAGCGAGTTCCTGCCCAAAAAGATAGTCGTTCAAGTGTTGCTCAAATTGTTCAATGATGCCTTTGTTGACTTCTTCACGGGTGATAAACTGGCGGTCGTAAAACCGCAAAAAGTATTTTAACAATAATTCAAGATTGGCAACAATGAGCTTTTTGCTGTGTTTATCAAGGTTTTGACTAATCTCTGCCGTAATGTTGGCAAAACAGTTGTGAATGATTTCTTTTTCTCGCTCAGAAACGTGCAAAGCTTCGTGCGATTGATAACTAAAGTAGTTATACTCATGAATTTGCTTGCCCAAACTTGTGCCTTTGATTAAATCGGGGTGAAAAACCAATGCCGTACCAAAAGGCTGATGCCACTCGCCTTCGGGTTCGTTGGTGATGACTTGTCCGGGAGCAAAAAATACAATTGTGCCGTCGTCGTAATCGTAATAAGTATTGCCATAGCGAAGCTCTCCACAATTACCTTTTTTGATAATAATCGCATAAATGCCCATTGAAAATTTACTTCTTTGAAGCATTTCAGATTTATCCAATTCAACCAAACTAATCAATGGATGTAAGGTTGTATTGTTGAACATTTGGCTGTACTGTTTTACGGAATCATATACTATCATGGCAATGGCTGTTTGTACTTAATTTTTGAATACTTGTCGAAATATATCAAAGATTTACAAGCATAAATCTAATACCAGTAAAAATGGTAAGTAAAACAGTAATATTTATAATATTCCTTGATGTTGAGCGACTTAATTTTGATAATCAAAATTTTTATTTCAAAGCATTATTCATGAACTATTTCAAAATTTCAATTATCGCTATTGCAACATTTTTTACTCAAACAATTTACGCACAACAAGATAGTACAAAGGCTATCAGTACTTTTAGTGGGTCGGTAGGTGTTACTAACAATGGTTTTTCCATTATTCCTACATTTTCACTTAATAAACCCGCTGCAATTATGAATTTTTCTTGGCGGAAAAATCGTTTTAGCTTTAACCCTGATATTCGTTTGGTGACAGATGCCAGTAAAGGAGGTTTTATTTTTTGGTTTAGGTATCAATTAGTACAACAAAAGAAATTTGGCTTGCGTGTAAGTGCTCACCCTGCTTTTTCCTTGGTCAAAAGAACTGTCAATGACAATGGTACTTCTACTGAAATTACCGAAATGTTGCGATTTTTGGCTTATGAAATTGCCCCGAATTATCAGCTTACGCCACATCTCAACCTCAGTGCGGTGTATTTACAGGGCAATGGTTTACAAAAACACGGGCCACAATTGACCCAAGTTCTTTTTCTAAATGCCAGTATTTCAAACGTCAATTTGGGAAAAGCGTTACGATTAAACTTTACGCCTTCCGTGTATTTTTTAAATACCGATGGCTACACAGGCAATTATTTGGCAGCAACGGCTGGGCTATCGAAAAAAGGTTTTCCCTTTGCTTTACAATACACTATCAACCAGACTTTTACTTCTGACGTACCCGGCAATAAAGATTTTATGTGGAATGTCTTATTAAGTTATAATTTTAGTAAAAATTTCAAAAAAATATAGAACTATGAAATACTCATTGAACATCAACAACCAAAAGGTACAAGTCGAAGCAGAGCCAGATACGCCCATGCTTTGGGTGATTCGTGACTACGTAGGCTTGAAAGGTACAAAGTTTGGCTGTGGCATGGGGCTTTGCGGTGCTTGTACGATTCATTTAGACGGACAAGCGATTCGTTCTTGTCAAACGCCCATTTCTTCGGTAAAGGCTACCAGCAAAATCACTACCATCGAAGGCATTTCGACTAATATCGACCACGTAGTACAAAAAGCGTGGATTGAAGAACAAGTACCGCAATGTGGCTACTGTCAGTCGGGACAAATTATGTCGGCTGTGGCACTTTTGAAATCAAATCCTAATCCAAGCGATGAGGATATTGATAATTATATGTCTGGAAACATCTGTCGCTGTGGCACTTATGTGCGTATTCGTAAAGCAATTCATTCAGCAGCGAATGAATTGAAGTCAGAAAAAAGTAAAACTAAAACCGTTAAATCAACCCGTTAATCATTACTACTATGTCAAATAATAGCGTCAATCGCCGTGATTTTTTACGATATGCAGGTTTATCGGGAACGGCATTTGTTTTAGGAATAAATCATTCATCCGCCCATGTAGAGACGTTGCATGCAGAAAAGACGTTGCATGCAACGTCTGTACCATTCAATTTTACCCCTTATATTATTATTGAAAACACAGGAAAAATAACCCTTTTCAATTCAAAACCAGAAATCGGACAAGGCACTTTTCAGTCCATTCCTGCTTTGATTGCTGAAGAATTAGAACTGTCACCAGAACAATACAGCGTAAAACAAACAGGCGGAGAAAGCAAATTTGGTCCAGCTCAGTTTTCAGGTGGAAGTTTTTCAGTGCGTTCAAGTTATAATGATTTACGAAAAGCAGGAGCGTCTGCTCGTGAAATGTTGATTACGGCCGCCAGCAAACAATGGAATGTAGCCGTTTCGGAATGCTACGCCAAAGAAGCCAAAGTTTACCATAAACCATCAGGCAAAAGTTTGACTTATGGCGAATTGGCGGAAACCGCTTCAACCTTAGAAGTACCTAAAAACCCGACCTTGAAAGATGCCAAAGATTTTAATATTTTAGGAAAATCGGTCAAACGCCAAGATGTACCTTTAAAAGTATCGGGCAAAGCTGTTTTTGGGATAGATGCCGAATTGCCAAACATGGTGTATGCCTCGGTTGAACATTGTCCTGTTTTCGGAGCAAAATTGAAGGATTTCGACAAAACTGCTGCCATGAAAGTAGCAGGAGTAGAGCAAGTATTGGAAGTAGAAAGAGTATTTGGCGTGTATAAAGCTACGGGCGTAGCCGTGATTGCCAAAAACTATTGGGCAGCACTCAAAGGAAGAAAAGCCCTGAAAGTAAACTGGGATTATCAAGGAAATGAAAACTTTAGCTCGCAAGCATACACCCAAACACTGCATGAATTAGCTAAAAAAGAAGGCGTAATTGATAGCAATGTTGGTGATTTTGAAAAAAGTTTTGGAGAATCGACGAAAAAAGTAGAAGCCTTTTACGAAACGCCTTTTGTTTCGCATTCGCCAATGGAAGCCATGAACTGCACGGCTCATTGGAAAGAAAACAATACCTTAGAAATCTGGACTTCAACACAAGTGCCTTCCGATGTGATGCGAGATATTCCTACTCGTTTTGGCTTAAAAGCCGATGATGTAACGCTCCATACAGCTTTTAGTGGAGGAGGTTTTGGACGCAGATTAGCAATTGATTTTATCATAGAAGCCGTCAATTTGGCAAAAGCCTTGAAAAAGCCTGTGAAAATGGTTTGGACAAGAGAAGATGATACCCAATTAGGACCTTTCCGTCCGCCGACATTCTCAGCTTTGAAAGGAGCAATTGCTGAAGATGGTAAACTGGTGGCATTGCAGCACAAAGTAATTTCGCCAACCATTATGTCATTTTTGAATCCGAATAATGACAAAACGAAATTAGACGGAAACATGACCGAAGGCATCAGTCATCAGGCTTATGAAATACCCAACATGAAAAACTTGTTTGTGTATGCCGATATTCATATTCCGATGTTTTGGTGGCGTTCGGTGACGAGTTCGACCTTGGCTTTTTCGCATGAATGTTTTATCGACGAATTGGCCCATGCTGCAGGCAAAGACCCGATGGCTTTCCGTTTGGCAATGCTTACCAAAGAATCGGATACCAAACGAGTATTACAAAAACTCAAAGAAGTATCAAACTGGGATACACCTCTGCCCAAAGGAAAAGGGCGTGGCGTAGCACAATGGGAATTTTTTGCAGGTTTGGGCGGTCATGTGGTAGAAGTAAGCAAAGTATCGAACAATGCGGTAAAAATTGATAAAGTGTATGCCGTCATAGATTTAGGTACAGTTGTGAATCCTGATACCGTCAAAGCACAAGTAGAGGGAGCGGTAGTCATGGGCATTACGGCGGCTATTAAAAATGGCATCACTTTCGCCGAGGGAAAGGTGGAGCAAAGTAATTTCCACGACAATCCTGTGTTACGCATCAGCGAAGTGCCACAAATAGAAGTACATATTTTAGCCGAAGGCGGCAAAAACATCAAAGGCGTAGGCGAGCCGGGACTTCCGCCCCTTGCACCAGCCTTGGCGAATGCCATTTTTGCAGCCACAGGTATAAGAGTACGCAAAATGCCATTTGATATTGATAAATTGAGCTAAGATGCGATAAGCTAATTTGCTTCTATTTTCTTTCTAATATCAGTTCTTGTTTTCTATCAGTGGGCAAATTAGTTTGCTCATTGATAGAAAATACAGTTTTAAATGCCATCAATACATCTGAAAATCATCACGAACGCACAGTATTTTTACTAAATAATTCTTGCTTAAAATATTACCATTTTTGTATTGCATTGTTCAAAATATTTGCCAACTTGTTGCCAAGTTTTAACAATATTGAATGAATAATACCTACAAATATGCGATTCAAATTACATCTAAAACCTGTTCAAGACAGACAAAAGCTACTTTTCAATTATCAGTATCCGCTACAAGCATGGCTTTATAAATTAATCTATCAAGCCGATGAGCATTATGCTTCTTTCTTACACAACAAAGGCTATGCCGTGCCTGATAGTTTTAAAACCTTCAAGCATTTTACTTTCTCATCCTTACAAATCTCCAAAGCCAAAGCTGTGCGAAAAGGTGATACGTATATGCTATTAAGTTCGGAGAATAGTTCTCTGATTGTATCTTTCTACATCGACAAAGCCGCAGAAGGTTTTATCATGGGATTGTTCCAAAATCAGCAACTCAGTATTTTCAACCGTGAATTACGAGCAGATTTTGTGGTAGAGCGAGTAGAAACCTTGCCAAATCCTTTTGAGGAAATTCCCGATGGAAGTATCATTACGCAGTCGTTCAAAACCATTTCGCCGATGGTGGTTTCTTGCAAAGAAGAAGGTTTAGACCAATACCTAAGCCCAGCAGATGAGCAATTTGCAGACTTCTTTGCCCTTAACCTAATAGACCGACACCGTACAATCGACGGCAATACAGGTATGAAAGTAGATGCCGCTTTCGCCAAAAATATTGTGAAATTCAAACTCCTTTCAGACCCTGAAAAGATAAAGAAACGAGGTTTTACCGTAAAAGAAGGCAAGCTCCGAGACGAAACAAAAGTAATTGGCTATTACGACTTTAGCTTTGAAGTAACCGCCCCAGCATCTTTGTTGAAAGTAGGCTATTTTGGTGGATTTGGTAAAGAAAGTAGTATGGGCTGTGGTTGTGTGGAGGTATGCTAATTACCGTTTAATAAGTTTTTGATTTTTATCAAGGCTTTTTATTTTCTTTTTTAGAAATTGAGAGAAATTAATAGTATAACCTAAAAACAAACAGAATTACCATTTGTGGTTCTATTCATTATATGAATAAATTTAATGATAAAACTCCCAAAAACCGTTTATTAGCGATTCTTAAGCTACTAATCGAGAGCCCGTATCAATATACAAAAGTCATGTTGGAAGCCAAGTTTAACGTTGGTAAAGACGCTATTTCTGATGATTTTGATGAATTAAAAGATGCTGGCTTTGATGTTCAATATGATAAAAAATATCGTTACGCCATTCTGCCCAGCAAGCCTTTACAACATTTAGAAGATATGTTGTTTTTCACGGAAGCTGAAAAGGAAATCTTGATAGATGCCCTTGCAAACAATGCAAAAGCTTCGGAGAAAAGAACAAAAAGGATGCAAGAAAAACTCAATACGATTTACGATGTATCGAAATTGGGAAGTAGTTTGTTTTCAAGGACTTTTCTCTCAAAAGCCAATTTGTTGGAACAAGCCAAGCAAGAGAAAAAAGTAGTAAAGCTTATCAATTATCGTTCGACCAATAGTAGCGATGTAAACAACCGTTTGGTAGAGCCATTTCAGGTAAGTGTAAAAGAGGATATACTTCATGCTTTTGAGGTAGAAAAGAAAGAGATTCGTCATTTTCGTATTTCACGAATTGAGCGAGTTGAATTGCTAAATACTGATTGGCAATACGAAACCAAGCACAATGTAATTGCTACTGACCCATTTAGGATTGTGAATAATAACAAAATAAAAGTACATATTTTGTTACGGGTGGGTGGATACAATGAACTGTTGGAACGTTTTCCTCTCACACAAGCCTATTTACAGCCATCTGCTACTCAACAAGGAATTTATGAATTTGAGTGTGACATTAACGAAAAATTTTACGGTTTGACCAATTTTATTTTGGGCTATCACGAGCATATTGTAGAAATCATCGAACCCGAAAGCCTCATTGAGCATATAAGAAATCATATTGGGAAAATAAATTTTTAGATTTTTGAGGGGTATGGGTAATAATACGGTAGGTTGGGGTGTAGGTTTGAAATATGAAAATTAGAAAATACAGAAAACAAATATATGCGTCTTCATATTAAACTATCAAAAAATACGAGTATAGTACCTTTCTCGTATCAGGAACAGCAAGTCAGTAAATTACATTATTGGCTTGGCAAAAATGAGATACACGATAAGTTATCTCTTTATTCTTTTTCATGGCTAAAAGATGGTCGTAAAGAAGGAAGCAAAGGTTTAAATTTTAGAACTGGGAGTCAGTTTTTTATTAGTTGTTATGAGAGTTCACTTATAAAACAGCTAATAAAAAGCATTCAGCAAGACAATGACTTTGGTTGGGGAATGAAAATCAAGGCTTTGACTCTTGAAAAAGAACCCGATTTTGAATATCAGCACCGCTTCTTGGTAGGTAGCCCTGTTTTTATCAAGCGTTCACAAGCTGAAGAAAAAGGGGCTAAATTCTTCTATTATAATGATAGAGAAGCAAGTCAATTTTTGACAGAAAGCTTACAACATAAACTGAATGATGCTGGATTGTCGTATGAAGATGTTTCTGTTCAGTTTGATGAATCTTATCAAAATCCAACGACTAAAGGAGTTACCTACAAAGGCATTTTCAACAAAGGCTCAATATGCCCTGTAATCATCAACGGAACACCCGAGCAATTGGCATTTGCTTGGAATGTCGGCGTAGGAAATTCAACAGGTATTGGCTTTGGCTCATTAATTTAAGATACAATGGAAAAATATTATGTAGTAAAATATAGCGGACAATTCGGTTTTATAAAGCCGTGGACTGCGGTAAGAGATAGTGAAACATTTTCACAACAATTTCTTACTCCTTCAATTGTTGAAGGTATTGAGAAAAAGCTATTTCCTGAGTTGTTGGGGGAAAATGGAATTAAAAAAATTGTAAGATATAGACTTTCTTACGCTCAAATTAATGCACAACAGGAGGTAATACAAACAAGAGGATGGAATTCTACTCGTCAGGGAAAACAGGTTTTATTCGATAGACCCAAAGCCATTTTATTGAGAGGAGTACTACTTGAACCCGACTTATTTCTGGTATTCAACACAAAGGAAGATGCCCAAAGAGCATTTACGCAACACATTTGCTTGTGTAGAAATGAAGATTTGTTATTTCCTGTATCAACAGAAGAAATTTTCATCAATCAATTTGACGAAGATATAGAGCGTTTTTCTGGCTATGAATTAATGTTCGAGAAAAACGAAAAATCGTTTATGGTGGGGTATCATCGTGTTACAAATGAACCTATGTATGGCTGGTTAAAAATAGTAGGAACACCTGTAAAACAATTCTAATGGAAAAGTTATACGCAAAATCAGGTCCAGAATGGACGAGCTTAGAAGACCACTTACATCATGTAGCTATTTCTGCCCAAAAATTTGCTAACCATTTGGGATTAGACCAAAATTTAGCCTATAAAGGGGCTATTCTTCACGATATAGGAAAAGCTCATCCTGCTTTTCAAGAACGTTTGTTAAGCAAAGGGGTAAAAGGAAAAACTTACAGGCACGAGATAGGCTCTCTTTTCTTTTTGTCTGTATTTCCTAAATCAGAATGGGATATATTAATTGAGATGGTAGTCGGTCATCATAAATCTGTCAAGAATGATAGTGGAGAAAAAGGATTGCTTGATTTAGATAAAGGTTATGACTATTTAGACCATCATTTAGGAAAATGGAATGAATGGAGTGATAGAGGAGTTGCCTTATTCAATCATTTTGGTATAGTCGCAACCTCCATTTCCAAAGAAGAAGCATTAGACAATCTTGAATACGTTATCAAGTATTGTAAGAAGAAAGTAAAGCAACGTGGTTATTCGGAATGGCGTGGTGTGTTAATGGGGGCAGACCATTTTGCCTCTGCACTAATTCATGATACAGAAAAGAATTTAGATAGATTATTCAAGTCGCCTAATCTATCTTCTTTTCAGAGAGAAAGTAAGCTATATCCATTATCTCAAGTTAAAAACTTTACTTCTGAAAAAAGACATACGATTGTTGTAGCTTGTACGGGTGCAGGAAAAACTGACTATCTATTTAAAAGATGTAGAGGACGAGTTTTTTATACGTTACCCTTCCAAGCATCTATCAATGCGATGTTTAAAAGAGTTGCAAACTTTCTCGAAAGTACAAATTCTGATTTGGATATTAGGGTTTTACACGCCGCTTCAAGTGTTGTAAAGAGAGGGAAAGATGAAGAAGAAAGTGTTTTACAGTCATTATTTGGCTCATCCGTTAAAATCTTGACTCCTCACCAATTAGCGGCTGTTGCTTTTGGGCTGAAAGGTTATGAAGCCTTATTATTAGACTTGAAAGGTTGTGATATTATTCTCGATGAAATTCATACATACTCAGGAGTTTCACAAGCCATTGTTTTGAAACTTATTGAGGTTTTAAATAAAATTGATTGTAGAATTCATATTGGAACGGCTACTATGCCAACGATACTCTATACCAGAATTCTTCAGTTATTAGGAGATAATGTATTAGAAACAAGCTTGCCACCTGACGAATTAGATAAATTTGACCGTCATAGAGTTCACAAAGTAGAGTCTTTTGATTCCACTAAACAATTGATTTCCAATGCTGTGAATAATAATGAAAAAGTTCTAATTGTTCTTAATACCGTTGATAAAGCCCAAGAAGTATATGCTTTGATTAAAGAGCTTTACCCCCAAACGCCAACGTTATTATTACATAGTAGATTTAGAAGAGGAGATAGAAATAGTAAAGAAAAGGACTTGTTAGGCTTAGATGAAAAAGGTGATTCTATCAATTTATTCAATACATCAAATAAAGCCTGTATTGTCGTTTCTACTCAGATTGTAGAGGTTAGCTTAGATATTAGTTTTGACATAATGGTGACGGAAACCGCACCTTTGGATGCACTTGTTCAACGGTTTGGCAGAATTAATAGAAAAAGAACGGAAGACACGATTGGTAAAATCAAGGATGTTTATGTGATTGCTCCGCCTGCCACAGAGAAAGAAGCGAAACCGTATGAGGTGGAAACCCTTCAACGAACATTTGAAGTGCTTGAAGATGGAGAAATACTTAAAGAAAGGAATTTGCAAGCAAAAATAGACCAAGTTTTCACAGAAATCAATTTTATTAAAATTGAAGAACACGCCATATTTAAAGAAGATGGTAGAATTACTATTGATTGTCTTACACACAATAGCAAATCCATTCTGTTTGAACTACTTGATATTGATTCAGTTGCTTGCATTAGAGAAGCAGACCAAGAGGAGTATGAGAAATCTTATTTTGAGAGAAGGCTCGAATTAGAGATTCCTGTACGATATTTTTCAGTGTGCAAAATGAATCAGATTGAAAAAGGCAACCGCCCGTTTGTTATACCAGACAAAGCATACAGTGAAGAAATGGGGCTTTTTGTAAGAGAAATAAAGGAAGAAAATTTTAACTCTAAATATCAATTATTATGATAACAACAGTTGTTGGAAAGACATTTTTAGAGGCATATAATCAAAAATATCAGACTCAAAAAACGCCAAAAGAGTTTTTTGAAGAGGTATATTTTGAATTGTTTTACAATCATTCAAAGTATATGCAATGGGTTAATAACTCACCAATGGTTCAGGGAATAACCTCAAGCGATAATAATATTTATGGTAGAGAAATAGGAAAAGCAAAACTGAAAAATACTGAGGAAGTTGTGAGAATAAAATCTCAATTAGCTATTCAGTTTGGAGAAAATAGAGTGCTGGAAAAAACCGATAAAAGTAAAGATAAAATCGTATTTCTTGAAATAAATGATGAAATTCAGAGAAGAGAGCGTTTAGCTAAATTTCATGAAAAAGTAGATACAGAAGACCCCGATGGGAGTTTTGTATTGGGTTATCCAGCATCTGCAAGCGAAGAGTTTGCGAGTACATCTGGTTTAGTTAGTGATTTAGATATTCCTACTACGGTTGATGATGCTTACCTTTCATGGATAGGTAGTGGCTTAGGCATTGGCGTTGCAGGAGGTTTTACAATTTTGTTTGATGACCCTGCTATTACGTTACAAACATTTGAAGGATGGAAAGTATATCGTAAATACCTTAAAGATGACGGACTGGATAAATTACGTGGAAATCAAATAAATACTTGGAATGGACAGTGGCTAAAATACTCTCTTGATGAAGATTTATTTAGAGAAGATTTTGATTTTGCAGAACTAACCAATAAGAAGATTTTTGAAGTTAGTTCTACATTGGTAGAAGTTAATACTGTTAATTGGTCAGAATTATTTTTTAGTCTTTCACAGCTTTACCCAAAAGGAGAATTAACAGGATATGTTTATGGTTTAGGTCAGACCAACAAAACCATTGGCTTTATACCTTTTTATTTCAAATCAGGGACAAGAATAATAGAAGTTTATAAACAGCTTTTTGGTTCGACAAACACAGATAAAAAGAAGTTTGAGGCACTTTTCGGCATGCACATAAAACGTGCTTGCGAACTTGGAAGTATTGGTTTACAAGCTTTACGTCCTGAAAAGTTAAAAGATTTCATGAGTAGCGATAAAACTATATCATTCAAAAAAGAAGAAGATACAATAAATTATTTTGCATATAAAACGTGGTTAGTAGCAATGCTTTCAAAAAACAAAGAAGAAATAACAGATTATACCCTTGACATAGCGGAGACTATTCTGAGGTATAGAAATGGGTCTAAAGGAACAGAAAGACCTAACTTGATTAACAAGGAATTATTTGCATCCAAAACTAAAAGAGGTTTTATAGATGCTTTAACTGTTATGGTTAAAGACTTAGATACCAATGATTTGGAACGAATAAAAAAATTAAAAGACGAAATACATCTAATGACCAATGAAGAATTTGGGTATTTCTGTACCCTGTTAAAATTTGATTACGCATTTCTTGAGAAAAAATCTTAAAAATATAAACTACAATAACAATGACAACGATTTATATTAGAACTTTAAAAAGAGCAGAGCACACTGTGTTTTGTGTGGCAGAAGGACAAAAAACGTATTATGATGTTCAATTCAACAAATATGTACCATTTTCAAGCGGACAACAAGTAAAACGGTCTTTGATAGATACATTGTGCAGTGAAATCAAACAAATCCCTTCTCCGACCACTTTTTTATTCGATATTAATAAGAAGAATGAAATGGAAGAGGGAGAAGTGTATGGGACTTGCGACCCTACTTACGCAGACCAACTATTTGGTGGTTGGATGAAAGCAGGAAAAGGCGGGAAAGACAGAACGCTTAAAAGAAGAAGTCCTTTGTCAATTTCAGCTATGAGAGCTTTACACCCACTTTTGGCTGGTACAGCAAAAGAAAATGCCTCATTTGACAGAAGCGAGAGACCTAACAACAGAGTTGTTGTTAGGGACTTAAACAATAATGAATTAAGTGATGATGATATTGTTGCTTATTTGGAAGGAAAAGATAGGAGTCTTAGTAGAAAATGGATTAAGCCTGCAAATAGAGCTACTGGGTTGTTTGTTTCTGATATTGCTATTGATTTAAGACGACTCTTTTCTGTTTCAGTTAATTCATTTGAGCCTGAAATGTCAGATTCTACTATTGAAAAACTTCGTTCAGAGGGTTGGATTGATTCAGAAAATGTATTTGGCAAATGCTTAGTAGCTCCTAAACCTCTCCGAGAAGAATGGATAAAAGGTTTGGCTAAAGCTCTTATTGATTGGAAAATAACATCTAATCAAGCCAGAACATTTAGTTTGATGGATACATTGGCTATTTCCATAAGCGATAATGCGAATCTTATTGCAGGTAGTATTCGTGCTAAACTTTCGGAAGAAGATTCTGACAAGGCAAATCCAATTATCGACGAATCGTTGAAAGGGGTTAATACGTTTATTACTTTACAGGCAGGAGGTTTTATCCAGACAAAAGGAGAAACATACGATGCCCTCGAAAAAGCAGAAGCACATCTTATCCAACTTCTCTCTGATTTTGATTACGAAAATCAGCTATAATCCTGTTAGCCCTATTCATTATCCATTTTTGAATGGGGCTAAATTTCAAATGTTATTCGCCTAAAAAACCTTTTGTGTTTTATTTTTTACATACAAACAAGCAACATGTTTATCGTACTTCGTAACCAAAAATAAGTTAAATGCGAAGGTGACCAATCATGCAATCATTTTCAAAATGATAGGAAAGCAATTATATCATTGTTGGTATAAATCTCGTAGAGACGATGCACCGCATCGTCTAATCACATCATTTAATCGCAATGTATGATAATCGTAAATAATCATTGTATATGATTTTTGGTGATGTGTAGGGTATTTGGGGGAATCTAAGGTTTTATTATCATCCTACATTTTTTTGATGATGGGAATGATATTTTGTGATATTTGAATTTGCATTCATCATATATGATTTTAGACGATGCGGTGCATCGTCTCTACGTTTTTTATATACGTGTTTTACATTTTAAATTGTGTCGTGATGGCTCTTTACAAAAATAAATACCGTATTGAATCCGCTCGATTGTCTTCTTGGGATTATGCTGGCGATGGTTTGTATTTTATTACCATTTGTACTAAAAACCGTGAACATTTCTTTGGCGAATGTAGCGATGGAAAAATGAAATTGTCAACGGCTGGGGCGATTGCACAAGGATTTTGGTTTGATATCCCCAATCATTTTTCGAATATATATCTGGGAGCGTTCGTAGTAATGCCCAATCATATACACGGTATATTGGGTTTAAGAAAGCCACAAGAGGAAACAGAAATTTCAAACAATACTCCTGCCGATGGGCATAAACTTGTAGGTAGAATCTCACCAAAAGCAGGGAGTTTACCTGTTGTGATAGGTTCGTTTAAATCGGTTTGTTCTAAACATATTCACAAAGCTTTGCCGACTCTCAATTTTGCTTGGCAAGAAAGATATTGGGATAATATTATTCGAGATGAGAAAGCCTACAATGTTATATCGGAGTATATTTTGAATAATCCTCAAAACTGGGATAAAGACAAATTCTATTGACTATGAACATCAACGCCACGCTTATCAACTACTATCATGTTTGTTACCGCAAACTTTGGCTTCATGCCAATGGTATCACGATGGAACATACTTCTGATATTGTTTCTGAAGGAAAGCTCATCGGAGAAGAAACCTATCCGCAACGTGCCGAGAAAAATCAGGAATTGGAAATTTTGTATGAACTCCCCTCTCAAGATGGAGAGGGGGCGGGGGTGAGGTTGTCTGCTAAAATTGACTTTTTTGATGCTCGCACAGGCATTGTGCATGAAACGAAAAAGTCGGCTGCGAAAGAGAAGGCTCATGTGGCTCAGGTAAAGTTTTATCTATATTTACTTCGTAAAAATGGCGTAAAGGCAACTTATGGCATGATTGATTACCCCAAAATTCGCCAAACGGAACGGGTAGATTTGCCAGAAGATGAAATGACGGAGCTTGAAGAATGGATTAAAGCCGTTGCCGAAATTATTCAACTTGAAAACTGTCCGCCTACTTTGGCGATTTCAAAGTGTAAATCGTGCAGTTACTTTGATTTTTGTTGGGTAGGAGAGGAGTAAACACTTCTTAAAGCTCGAATCGTTTGTTTTTGTATTGATTGGTCTTATAAAGCTCAAAATTTTTCATAGCATCATTTTAATTACTCAGATGAAAAAATCTTATTACCTATTTAACCCCGGACGATTGAGTCGAAAAGACAATACCCTTTGTTTTACGCCTGTAGATGAGCATGGCAACGAAGGACAAGCACGGCACATTCCAATAGAGTCGGTTGATAATCTGTATTGTTTTGGCAGTTTAGATGCCAACAGTGCCTTGTATAATTTTATGGGAAAACATCAGGTTGCAGTGCATTTTTTTGATTATTACGAACATTACACTGGCTCGTTTATGCCCAAAGAGTACTTGTTGGCAGGCAAAATGCAGGTGGCTCAAACAAGACATTACCTTTCAGATAAAAAGCGTTTGGTGATTGCCCAAACGTTAATCAATGGAGCGGCTTTTAATATGAGTCGAAATTTGAAGTATTATCAAAGTAGAGGTAAAGAAGTGTCGGAAGCATTGGCTCGAATGGAGGAATACACCCAACAAATAGCATTATGTAATAGAGTAGATGAGTTGATGGGTATTGAAGGAAATATTCGTCAAGCCTATTACAGTACTTTTGGTACAATTATCAATGATTTTGAAATGGGTAATCGAAGTAAACAGCCCCCACAAAATGAAGTAAATGCCCTGATTTCGTTTGGCAATATGATGTGTTATACAGTGTGTATCGACCAGATTTATCATACACAGCTTAATCCAACGATTAGTTTTTTGCATGAACCGGGTGTGAGGAGGTTTTCATTGGCATTGGATTTAGCAGAGATTTTCAAACCTATTTTGGTGGACAGAACGATATTTAGCGTCTTGAACAAAAAGCAAATACAAGCCAATGATTTTCGGAATGATACCAACCGTTGTGTTTTGAAGGATTCAGCACGCAAAACTTTTACTCAAGCTTTTGAGGACAGATTAAAAGAAACTTTTAAGCACAGAAGTTTAGGCAGAAATGTAAGCTATAAGCATTTAGTGAAGTTAGAGTGTTATAAACTGAGCAAACATATTTTAGGTATTGAAAATTACAAGCCATTTAAAATGATGTGGTAGTATCAATTAGTGAGTTGTGAGTGGTTTTGAATAAAGTTAATGACATTAAAACTTTGATTGAGATGTATGTAATATTAGTATATGATATAGGTGAAAAGCGAGTAGGCAAGATGTTGAAACATTGCCGAAAGTACTTAAATTGGATACAGAATTCGGTATTTGAAGGCGAAATCACCGAAGTAAAGTTGAAGGAATTAGTGTATAATGCCAAGAAAATAATGAAAGAAGAGGAAGACAGTTTGATTATCTTTAAGAGCAGAAACGAGCGATGGCTCGACAAAGAAATTATCGGACAAGAACGCATGAGTACAGATAATTTCCTTTAATACACTAACGTACATAGGTATAGGTAAGTCGTCGAAGTACACAAAGTTCATTGAAATCTTGATATTTTGAGAGCCAAAAGAAAAGAATTAAGCAGTAAGTGTCTGATATTCAAGAGTCGTCGAAGGTACGGTAAAAACCTATCATTATCCTTCGACGATTTTTTGATTGTATTTTCGGGAAAAAAAGTGCATTTTTGAAGTCTCAAAGCCATTTTCACAACGGCTTTTAATCGTACCATTATGGAATTGAAATATACTCAACAAAGCCGTGACCGTGCCGTAGCATCAACTTTTAATCGTACCATTATGGAATTGAAATAAAAAAACAGGCTCAGGCACAGGGTCAGGCTCAAGCCTTTTAATCGTACCATTATGGAATTGAAATTGCTTGTCTTTAGAAAGCATGTGGTAAAAACAGTTCCTTTTAATCGTACCATTATGGAATTGAAATGCTCCTCAACTTCCTTTATTTGTTCGGTCGTCATACTCCTTTTAATCGTACCATTATGGAATTGAAATATTACATCAATGTTCGCAAACGTGTTGTTTGATGCTACTTTTAATCGTACCATTATGGAATTGAAATTGGACTGCCTGCCGTGCGTGTATATATATGTAAGCAACTTTTAATCGTACCATTATGGAATTGAAATACACATTTCAGAATTACCTCATTCTACAAAAATTACTTTTAATCGTACCATTATGGAATTGAAATAGCTAAGCTTTTTCGGATTTTTACACCGTATTTATCTTTTAATCGTACCATTATGGAATTGAAATGTCTAAAAAAATTAAATTTTCTTCATAGTGAATAGGCTTTTAATCGTACCATTATGGAATTGAAATTCACTGGCATGATTTCTTTTTCAAGCCACCATCTTCTTTTAATCGTACCATTATGGAATTGAAATGTGACATACTGAGAAGTAACAATATCAATTATACTACTTTTAATCGTACCATTATGGAATTGAAATGAAAAAAGAAATAGTCTGAGGTAGATATATCTTCCATCTTTTAATCGTACCATTATGGAATTGAAATAAATTCTTTTTATACTCCTCAAATCTTTCCCACAAACTTTTAATCGTACCATTATGGAATTGAAATGTCGTGAAAGCACTTCCCCAACCTCGCAGGCATATCTTTTAATCGTACCATTATGGAATTGAAATAGCTCTGTATTAGAGCCTCCGACCTTTGTCGAAAAACTTTTAATCGTACCATTATGGAATTGAAATAGTACAACGATTACAACAACCGAGTTATCAACATTCTTTTAATCGTACCATTATGGAATTGAAATCATTTCAGACAGATTCACGACAAAGGATTCTGTTAACTTTTAATCGTACCATTATGGAATTGAAATTCAATCGAATGCAAAATCCAATGATGTTCCTCCTGACTTTTAATCGTACCATTATGGAATTGAAATTTTAATTCTAATAAACAATATTCAATACTTTCATCTCTTTTAATCGTACCATTATGGAATTGAAATCCAGCGAAAACAAATCAGACAATGTCAGCGGAAACTTTTAATCGTACCATTATGGAATTGAAATGCGAAATCTTAACAAACTCATGCAATCTCCCTTCCTCTTTTAATCGTACCATTATGGAATTGAAATGAGCCATCAACTTTCACACGGTTTTTAGGATTTTTGTCTTTTAATCGTACCATTATGGAATTGAAATCCCAAAGAGTTCTTTCGCAAATCATTGTTCTCGATCACTTTTAATCGTACCATTATGGAATTGAAATATTCGGGTATCAAAAGAATGTAGAATGTGCGAAAACTTTTAATCGTACCATTATGGAATTGAAATAACAATCGCAATAACAAAACCAACAATCCCTACACCTTTTAATCGTACCATTATGGAATTGAAATACCAATCTTTCCCCTTCAACAAAAGGGCTTATAGAAACTTTTAATCGTACCATTATGGAATTGAAATTGTTTCACACCTCCTTTCTTTTAGCGTTATTGAAACTTTTAATCGTACCATTATGGAATTGAAATTGCACACTTGTAATAAAAGTTTCTGTTCCTGAAACTTCTTTTAATCGTACCATTATGGAATTGAAATGTAACAAAACATAAAGCCTTTTGAAAGTCTTCTATTCTTTTAATCGTACCATTATGGAATTGAAATATTTGACCAGTTATCAAAACGTTAATATCCTTACTTACTTTTAATCGTACCATTATGGAATTGAAATAAGAAATGAAGTAAGATTCATTTTTATTTCTCTGGTTCTTTTAATCGTACCATTATGGAATTGAAATATCCATTGTGGTAATTAGTTCATGTTCAAAGATTTTCTTTTAATCGTACCATTATGGAATTGAAATTGCAGACTTTTGCAAATCTTTTTTGTATTCAGCACGCTTTTAATCGTACCATTATGGAATTGAAATAACGGTTTGCTTTGGTCATTCTTGTATGTGGTAAAGTCTTTTAATCGTACCATTATGGAATTGAAATGAACTACCAGAAGAAGAAATCAACAAAATTGTTGAACCTTTTAATCGTACCATTATGGAATTGAAATGAAATAATACCTACTCTTGGAGTAGTGGTTACTCTATTCTTTTAATCGTACCATTATGGAATTGAAATGATAGGTATAAGTAAAAATTGAAACACCGTATTTTGTCTTTTAATCGTACCATTATGGAATTGAAATGTAAACTTGTCATGGCATCTTTGATGTTGGCTTGCTCTTTTAATCGTACCATTATGGAATTGAAATCTCAATTTTATGAGTGGCTTTTTTGTTATCAAAATCTTTTAATCGTACCATTATGGAATTGAAATAAAGAAAAAATACAATAACAATCTATTCCCGACTAACCTTTTAATCGTACCATTATGGAATTGAAATGTATTTACATTTTCAGCAAAGTAAGAAGCAACGCCTTCTTTTAATCGTACCATTATGGAATTGAAATTCGGTGGCAAAAATTACCGCCCTCCTCGCTATCGGTCCTTTTAATCGTACCATTATGGAATTGAAATACATTTGATAAATCAAGCGATTTGCCTACTTTTAGCTTTTAATCGTACCATTATGGAATTGAAATACAACTAAGCTTTTGGAGAACCTTGTTTTACTATTCTTTTAATCGTACCATTATGGAATTGAAATAATTTAGACTAAAAGACATACCTACCTACTCAGGACTTTTAATCGTACCATTATGGAATTGAAATAGTCCTGTTTTCAATATCTTTAATGCCTAATGCTATCTTTTAATCGTACCATTATGGAATTGAAATTCGCTTTCGCAAGCAATCACTTCTTTTGCACCGTGAACTTTTAATCGTACCATTATGGAATTGAAATTCGACAAACACAAACCTCTAAAGTACCGATTAGATTGCTTTTAATCGTACCATTATGGAATTGAAATATCATAAAACCGTAAAACTATCATGCAAAACAACCTCTTTTAATCGTACCATTATGGAATTGAAATGACAATCGCAATAACAAAACCAACAATCCCTACTCCCTTTTAATCGTACCATTATGGAATTGAAATTAACCCAATCAACAAAAGGTCTTTCAGATATTTCTTTCTTTTAATCGTACCATTATGGAATTGAAATCGAAGAAGCTTTGGCAGAACTATCAAAGCAAGATAACTTTTAATCGTACCATTATGGAATTGAAATGTTATCTTGTACTCTAAAAGGTGCTGTATCTCTGCTTGCCTTTTAATCGTACCATTATGGAATTGAAATACGCTATCAGATTACATGATAGAAAACATAAGTGATGCTTTTAATCGTACCATTATGGAATTGAAATAGTAATATTTAAAGTGTTGCCTAATCTCAAATAAAGGCTTTTAATCGTACCATTATGGAATTGAAATAACAAAAGCTTGCTTATTAAAGTACTTTGGTTCTACTTTTAATCGTACCATTATGGAATTGAAATACGGCTAAAATTAAGCTTGTTGTCGGTGACATTTCGCTTTTAATCGTACCATTATGGAATTGAAATGTTGTAGTTGAGGCGACTGATACCCAAATATGGGCATACTGTAAACTACAAAGAAAAACTCTTTTAATCGTACCATTATGGAATTGAAATGTTGTAGTTGAGGCGACTGATACTGGTTTGGCAAATACTTTTAATCGTACCATTATGGAATTGAAATATACTTAGTAAGTATTTTTCTGCTAATTCTTCTGCTTTTAATCGTACCATTATGGAATTGAAATATTCCAATTCCGTAGTTGGTACTTGATACCGTAACTTTTAATCGTACCATTATGGAATTGAAATGATTTTCAGCACGATAAACAGGAATATCTATGACACTTTTAATCGTACCATTATGGAATTGAAATACAACCGTACTTTTTCCTATTTGTGCGTTAGGGATTACTTTTAATCGTACCATTATGGAATTGAAATTCCTTTGTTATCGTAGTCGCTATGGCAATCCTTACACTTTTAATCGTACCATTATGGAATTGAAATAACTTAGTGGCCCCGCCTTTGTCATATTTTACAACCACTTTTAATCGTACCATTATGGAATTGAAATTTATGGTCGATATAAGTTCCCATAGAGTTACGGCTCTTTTAATCGTACCATTATGGAATTGAAATGATTGCTCAAGAAAAAGGCTTTGAATGCCCTAACTGCTTTTAATCGTACCATTATGGAATTGAAATGAACTTTTTTAGGTACAACGATGCAATAGCCTTAACCCTTTTAATCGTACCATTATGGAATTGAAATCTTTTCTTACTTTTCATTCATTTCATTGTGTCAACTTTTAATCGTACCATTATGGAATTGAAATGCTTTTGGGTTTTGGTCTTTTCATCAATTTCTTTTTTCTTTTAATCGTACCATTATGGAATTGAAATAAGTAAGTTTGTTTGACCATTGCCTTATTGAATCTTCTTTTAATCGTACCATTATGGAATTGAAATTCTTTTAAAATTCTAAGTATGATACAACAACAAAAAACTTTTAATCGTACCATTATGGAATTGAAATTTTTACAAGCTATAAGGGATGTAAAAACAAGAAATTCTTTTAATCGTACCATTATGGAATTGAAATGTTGAAAAGGTTCAAACAGTAATAAACGGTGGGCTACTTTTAATCGTACCATTATGGAATTGAAATATATTTACAGGTAAATACTTTTTTGGAGTAAACTGGTCTTTTAATCGTACCATTATGGAATTGAAATAAGGAGCGATTTCACTTGTTAGTAATTCTCCGTTTCTTTTAATCGTACCATTATGGAATTGAAATTTGTCACACCGTCTGAAAATACAATTGTTCCGTCTGTCTTTTAATCGTACCATTATGGAATTGAAATTGAGGGGGAGTTGATTAAGGTTGTGGCTGATAATGCTTTTAATCGTACCATTATGGAATTGAAATATGTACGATATGTGAATAGACTTCGCATTATGTCCAGCTTTTAATCGTACCATTATGGAATTGAAATTTGAGCATAATGGCCGAAAATGTTTTTTTTCGGTCCTTTTAATCGTACCATTATGGAATTGAAATTTTTGGGAAATCTTGCAAGGTGACAAAAAACAAGGCCTTTTAATCGTACCATTATGGAATTGAAATCTTCTAAAATTCACCTTCTCTTTTACCGCTTGCGACTTTTAATCGTACCATTATGGAATTGAAATCGGAGCAATATCGCCAAACCCGGTTGACTGTTTTGCTTTTAATCGTACCATTATGGAATTGAAATAAAGCTTCATCGACTCCTAACATCGTAGGGGTTAACTTTTAATCGTACCATTATGGAATTGAAATAAACTTGTTGTCTTGATAATTTTATAATGCCGGGTTCTTTTAATCGTACCATTATGGAATTGAAATTGAAACTGTCAAGCCATCTTTCGATACTAAACCTGCACTTTTAATCGTACCATTATGGAATTGAAATATACCAGTCTGGTACATACACTACGACTGAGCTATGTCCCTTATATTAATTCAGGCTATAACTTTTAATCGTACCATTATGGAATTGAAATATACCAGTCTGGTACATACACTACTACTGAAGCTCCCTTTTAATCGTACCATTATGGAATTGAAATTTTCCAATCACTAAATCACTAAATCACTAAATCACCTTTTAATCGTACCATTATGGAATTGAAATGCCTTAAAACGTTGGCTTTTTTTGTATTTCTCTAATTCTTTTAATCGTACCATTATGGAATTGAAATTAACTGTTAATAAGGAAATTATTAATAAGGTCTTGATCTTTTAATCGTACCATTATGGAATTGAAATAGTGCAGATTTTAAAGAGCTTTCCGACGGCTACTTCCCTTTTAATCGTACCATTATGGAATTGAAATAATGCGGTTCGCAAGGGTAAAAGGATAGCAAATTTGCCTTTTAATCGTACCATTATGGAATTGAAATTTCCGAAAATAAGCTTACACATTGATTCACTTATACTTTTAATCGTACCATTATGGAATTGAAATTTCCGAAAATAAGCTTACACATTGATTCACTTATATCCTTTTAATCGTACCATTATGGAATTGAAATTTACTTACACCCCTTACGATGACCGTTCAGGGCGTTCTTTTAATCGTACCATTATGGAATTGAAATCTACATACCTCATTGTTTACGGAACACGTCATCATGGCTTTTAATCGTACCATTATGGAATTGAAATATGCCAAAAACAGCATATAAAAGCCGTATAGTGGACTCTTTTAATCGTACCATTATGGAATTGAAATGAAAAAGTTTATGGTTTAGTTTACGATGAAAATACTCTTTTAATCGTACCATTATGGAATTGAAATTGCCTCAGCCTTCCAGTATTTTGCATTCTCTTGAATCCTTTTAATCGTACCATTATGGAATTGAAATTTTTTTAAAAAATACAATTATTAAAATTACCTACAAACTTTTAATCGTACCATTATGGAATTGAAATTTTATTCTGCCTGATGGAAAAAGAGTTTGGTTCTACTTTTAATCGTACCATTATGGAATTGAAATTATTAATTTATGCTAATTGTTTCACCCGAAGGCTTAGTCTTTTAATCGTACCATTATGGAATTGAAATAAATCCATTTGCGAATAAATCAAAAGAAAAGAAATTCTTTTAATCGTACCATTATGGAATTGAAATACGGCACAGAAGTAACTAAGAAGTCAATATTTTCACCTTTTAATCGTACCATTATGGAATTGAAATACCAAAAACTTTTGCGAGTAAGGCAAAAAGAGCAGTCTTTTAATCGTACCATTATGGAATTGAAATCGTGCTTACCTATCCTTTAAGTTGCATCCCTGCATTCTTTTAATCGTACCATTATGGAATTGAAATTTGATTTACGCTCACTCAAATACTGAGAGACAAAGGCAACTTTTAATCGTATCATTATGGAATTGAAATTGATTTAAAGGGTGAATATGCTTTGAGCTTCAATAACCTTTTAATCGTACCATTATGGAATTGAAATACGGAAAGTCTGTGGATGCTGCGATATGGGAAGAAGCTTTTAATCGTACCATTATGGAATTGAAATATCTCTTGCATAAATCATTTCACTTTCAGCAGGATTCTTTTAATCGTACCATTATGGAATTGAAATATTGAACCCTACTGATAAAACCTTTATGGATTTTGTGCTTTTAATCGTACCATTATGGAATTGAAATGTGCGTAAAAAACGATTATGTTTAATGTGTTTTTCTTCTTTTAATCGTACCATTATGGAATTGAAATAAGCCTTTATGTCCACAACTTCAAGCCCATACAAAGCCTTTTAATCGTACCATTATGGAATTGAAATTTTTGGCAGAGTTCGACGTAAACGCCAACAACCCAACTTTTAATCGTACCATTATGGAATTGAAATTTCAAAGCATTAAGTGAAGCAATTAAAACTTATAGACTTTTAATCGTACCATTATGGAATTGAAATGTTGGCATTTCCCGTCAAAAGGTTGTCGCCAACTGTCTTTTAATCGTACCATTATGGAATTGAAATCAAGTATAAAAAATTGTTTCTTTTTCTAAGATTTGTCTTTTAATCGTACCATTATGGAATTGAAATAGTGACGCTAATTAACCGTGACGAACAAAGATTCTTAACTTTTAATCGTACCATTATGGAATTGAAATTTCTTTTAGTTTACCAATCCAGTACTTTTCTATCACTCTTTTAATCGTACCATTATGGAATTGAAATGTCTCTTGCAACAATCATACAAAGTGCGTTCAAGTCCTTTTAATCGTACCATTATGGAATTGAAATAATATCAATAATTCGGCTGACGAACAAAAAACCCCCGTCTTTTAATCGTACCATTATGGAATTGAAATAAAAGTAAAAGCGTAGTGAAATGAAATGAAACGGGTACTTTTAATCGTACCATTATGGAATTGAAATAGCTTCTGGTGGGTCTTGGTCGAGAAAGTTTTGTAACCTTTTAATCGTACCATTATGGAATTGAAATGAATAAAATTAACGCAAGACTACGCTAAAAAAGAACTTTTAATCGTACCATTATGGAATTGAAATAGCAGTGTTCACACTTAACGGTTTTAATTCTAATTTCTTTTAATCGTACCATTATGGAATTGAAATGTTTGACTACGAAGAATATTCACAGGCAATGTTATCACTTTTAATCGTACCATTATGGAATTGAAACGTATTGATAGCTATGCAAAAGACAAGAAAATGAAACTTTTAATCGTACCACTATGGAATTGAAACTTTCTTGAATGGCTTAAAGCGAACTGGCTTTGGTTTCTTTTAATCGTACCACTATGGAATTGAAACCACCGTTTGTACTTTGTACAGGTTGTCAACAGCTGCTTTTAATCTTACCATTATAGAATTGAAATATATAACAGCATTTACGGACGTGTGTGTGGACGGGGCTTTTAATCGAACCCCATTTTAGAATTGAAATAAACGCCTTTATTTGTGTTGACATTTTTACTTTTTATTTGACCAATAAAAATATTTGGAATTTTGACGCATTATTGCGACTTTTGTCGGGCTGAAATAAGATAATAGCATGAAAGTAAAAGAATTACTCAAAATTTTACATGATGATGGTTGGATAAACAAAGTTCAAAAGGGGAGTCATTTACAACTAATTCATTCAACTAAAGAAGGTAAGGTAACTGTGCCAATTCACGGTGGAGATATTCCTAAAGGCACACTTAACAGTATTCTTAAACAAGCTGGACTTAAATAGAATGATTTTAAAAATCATAATCATTTCACTACTACTTAAAATTGATACTCAGATTAGCTTGGTTGTTGGGTATTCTCCCGTTAATCGAATCATAAACGAATTGAAACATTCAACCCAACTTTGATTCATCACAAGGTGAATTACTTATAATCAGACCATAAAGGAATTGAAATGTGATGAATCTCTCTTGATTTTTGCCTATCTCATTGAACTTTTAATCGTACCATAGTGGAATTGAAACATCTGTAGGATAGGTATTTGGTTGCTCGTTGTGGCTAACTTTAATTCATACAGATAAAATTTTAAAATAAAATGGAAAAAATTAATCTAATCATCGAAAATGCCAAAGATGGAGTCTTTTGGGGGCGAGTGAATTATGAAGATGACTTACTCGTTGATAGTGCTGAAAGTTTAGAGCAACTACAAACTAAGATGAAGGGTTTGCTATTTGATTTTCACGATTTAGAAGCAAATAATATTGATTTTGATATTAGCTATGATTTAAGTGCTTTCTTTGATAGCTTCTCTTTCCTAAAAATTTCAGAAATTGCTAAGCATGCAGGTATAAATGCAAGTCTGCTTAGGCACTATGTAGCTGGAAGTAAGACAGCAAGCAAGGCACAAATTTTGAAGCTACAAGATGCTGTTCACAAAGTTGGCAGTGAACTAATGGCAGTAAACCTTGTATGATATTTTAAAAATAAGTGAATATTTTGTTATGGCTGTGTAAGTGTAATCCAGCCTTTTCTTTTATTGTCTTCTAATTTTACTTGGGTCAAAAAATATTAACTTACTCAAAAAATTATAGGTTACTCTATTTTCAAAAAAATAGGCGTTATAGTTTTCATCTAATTTCAAACCTGTAATCATACCATTCCAGATTTGAAACACAAAAGCCTAAAATCTCACAGCTCATCGCTTATAGCTTTCACATTTTTGCTTAAAAAATGGCTATTTCTTCGGAATTGATAACCATTCAGCCCTGATATGCGTTTTAAGTTTATCAGGGTTTTTTGTGTGAAATAAAATTAAATTACAGAATCACGTATCTTTGCATCGAACAATTCACAAATTCATGTCAACTACTCAAATTTTTAATAGTCTTATCGAAAGTGGCAACCGTTACGCCAACTCTTTAACTGAATATTCTCGTAGAAAAACGATTACTGTCAATATTGGCGATGTGCCGATGGGCTCTGATTTCCCCATTAGAGTTCAATCTATGACTACCGTCGATACTCTGGATACAATTGGCTCGGTTGAACAAACAATTAGAATGGTCGAATCTGGTTGCGAGTATGTTCGTATCACGGCTCCGTCTGTGAAGGAAGCTCAAAATTTAGATAATATCCGCAAAGAATTAAGAGTACGTGGCTACAATGTGCCATTGGTGGCAGATATTCACTTTACGCCAAATGCTGCTGAATTGGCTGCTCGTTTGGTCGAAAAAGTAAGAATCAATCCGGGAAATTATGCTGACAAAAAGCGTTTTGAAACGATTGATTATACTGAATCTGCTTATCAGGCAGAATTGGACAGAATCAGAGAGAAGTTTTTGCCTTTAGTTAAAATCTGTAAAGAGTACGGTACTGCTATGCGTATCGGAACAAATCATGGTTCTTTGAGTGATAGAATCTTGAGTAGATACGGCGATACGCCACTGGGTATGGTTGAGTCTGCTTTGGAGTTTTTAAGGATTTGCGAAGACGAAAATTACTTCAATATCGTACTTTCTATGAAGGCTTCAAACACACAAGTAATGGTAGAGGCTTATAGATTATTGTGTAAAAAACTGAACGAAGAAGGTCTAAAACCATATCCTTTGCATTTGGGCGTAACCGAAGCAGGAGAGGGCGAAGACGGAAGAATTAAATCAGCCGTTGGTATTGGTACTTTATTGGAAGATGGCTTGGGCGATACCGTAAGAGTATCGCTAACAGAAGACCCAGAATTTGAAGCACCAGTTGCCAAAGCTTTGATTGATAGGTATTCAAACAGAAAAGAGAAATCAACTATAATTCCCTCATTTACATCAACTCAGCACTCAGCACTCAGCATTCAAAACTCATTCGATTCCCCTATTAATCCTTTCCAGTATTTCAGAAGAAGTACGCATGAAGTGGCAAATTTTGGAGGACATAATGTGCCGAGAGTAATTGCTGATTATTCGCAGATTGAAGTTGCTCAACATGAAGATTTAAAACCAATTGGTCATTTTTATTTGCCACTGCCCGACAAATGGACAATGAATGATTTGGGTGCTGACTATATTTATACGGCTCAAAATCCAGCAAAATATATGTTGCCAATGGGTTTAAAAGAGATTTTGGATGCATCCGTTTGGGCTGAACAAGGTGATAAACTCAATAAATTCCCATTGTTTAGCATTGAGGCTTATCAAGTTGCCCCAGAAAAACACGCTACTTTAAATTTTTTAAGTACCAGTTTGGCAGATTTGAACGAAGCTTTAGTTGAACAAATTAAAGCTGATAAAACATTAGTTTTGGTAGTAGCCACCAACAACGAACACGCTATGCCAGAATTACGTAGGCTGTTTTTTGAATTAATAAACCAAGAAATCACTACGCCAGCAGTGATTTTACGAAAGTATTCAGATTTACCAGAAAGTGATTTTCAATTATTTTCAGCAACAGATTGTGGTGGATTATTGATTGACGGCTTTGGCGATGGAATACTTTTACAATTACCTGATTTATCAGAAAAAGCTGAACTAATCACTAAATCAAAAAGTTACAACTCCACAGCCTTTGGTATTTTGCAGGCGGCTCGTACTCGTATGAGTAAAACAGAGTACATTTCTTGTCCTTCTTGTGGTAGAACTTTATTTGATTTGCAAGAAACAACTGCCATGATTCGTAAACGTACAGAACATTTGAAAGGTGTAAAAATCGGAATTATGGGTTGTATCGTAAACGGCCCGGGCGAAATGGCTGATGCTGATTACGGCTATGTGGGTGTCGGAAAAGATAAAATCGCTCTTTATCGTGGACAAAACGTAGTGAAAAAATCTGTTCATGCCGATAATGCCGTAAATGAGTTAATTGAAATTATCAAAGAAGACGGCGTTTGGTTTGAACCAGTAAATGATTTAGAGCTGTGAGCTTTAAGCATTGAGCTGTGAATTTTGGCATTGAACAAATTTTATAATATTACATTATCATTATTAATAGAAAGTAAAAAAGCTCAAAGCTGGTAGCTCAAATCTCAAAACTAAATGTCGATTACTATTCGACCAGTAAAATTTAAGGAAAGTAAAAAATGCTCAAAACTGATTGCTATTAGCTTTAAGCCGTAAATGATTTCATTACTATTATAATGATAGATTTATAATAAAATCAGTAAAAGTCAAGGAAAGTAAAAAAGCTCAAAGCTCGTAGCTCACAGCTAATAGCCATTCAATTATAAACAAACAAAGCCATGTCAAAATTAAAAGACCAGTTTAAATTAGGAGAAGCTTTTGGGTACTTTTTGAGAGTATTCGCTAAGCCAGACCCATCAAAGCCGACTAATTTCAACATTAAAACGATGCACATTATC
This sequence comes from Arcicella rigui, assembly GCF_034929435.1. Classification (NCBI taxonomy): domain Bacteria; kingdom Pseudomonadati; phylum Bacteroidota; class Cytophagia; order Cytophagales; family Flectobacillaceae; genus Arcicella; species Arcicella rigui. The sequence goes on along the minus strand of NZ_JAYFUM010000004.1, from coordinate 69,313 downwards.
AATAAAATTTCAATTTTGATGTTTTTGATGTGTATTATTGTTATGATTTACAGAGCTTTTTTTAGATAAATGTAGTGCAATATGCTGTAAGCAGTAGGCATTAGGCAAAATATCTGTTTTTTTAAGAAAAGATATGTTTTAAGCTTATCGCATATAGCCTAAAGCTTACGGCGAGTAAATACTCACAAACCATTCTAATTGAATACAATGAATATTGAAGAATTTAGAGATTTCTGTCTTTCGCTGAAAGGCGTTACCGAAGAATTACCCTTTGGCCCTGATACTTTAGTGTATAAAGTAATGGGAAAAATGTTTGCTCTGACAGGAATTGATTCTGAAATATTTACTGTAAATTTAAAATGCGACCCCGACAAAGCGATTCAATTGCGAGAAGAGTTTCATTACATTACGGCAGGTTTTCACATGAACAAAAAACATTGGAATACCGTAAATGCTGAGATTGCTTCTTCAAAACAATTGAAAGAACTAACAGAGCATTCTTATCAATTGGTTGTTTCGGGTTTACCTAAAAAAGTACAAGCAGAATTTCAAAATTTATAATATTATGGAATGGTTGTTACTGTTATTCTTCTTGCCCTTTGTGCTGACCATGATGTTTTTCAATTGGTTGGAAGAAAAGCTATTTAACTTTCGTGACCGTGAAAAATTAGGAGAAGGCGAGCAACTTTTACTTGAAAAAAAGTATGCTGATGCACAAACTTTTTTTACTGAAAAACTAAAATATTTCCCCAAATCGGCAAAAGCGTATTTACTGAGAAGTAAGGCAAACTTGATGCTACAAAACTATTTTTCTGCTTTGTACGACATTGAGCAGTCGATTTCTTTCGATAATACCGTTGGCGAAGCTTACATTATTAAAGGAAAAGTATTGTATCAATTAAAAGAGTACGATAAAGCTTTTTTAGAATTTGATAAAGCCGACTGGTATTTTAGAAGTGAAAACCCAGAAACTTTGCGTTGGCGAGGCATGGCTCGCTATTGTATCGGGCAAATTGATAATGCCATCATAGATTTCAATAGAGCCGTAATTTTAGGTGATGAAGACTCAGCTTTTATTTTGAAGACAAAATTTGAATACTTGAAAAATAAGTATTGATTTTTAAAGCGATTGTTAATAATTTATTAATGAAAAACTCCCTTTCAAACTTTATCGAAAGGGAGTTTTTCATTTTACAGCGTCTAAAAATTCAATTTTGCAATTTTATCTTTTTGAGTTTGATACGAACTCATGGCAAAAGTATCGTTCAGTTTAATCGCTAAATCGTTTGCTTTTTGTTCGTACTCTGTCATTTTTGCTTCATTTTTCTTATAATGACAAGCTTCCGCTGCAGTAAGTAAAACCCATAAAGCATCTTTTGATTCCAGAAAAGAGCTTTCTTTTTCTAACTTTAGTACAGCACTCAATACAGAGTTTCTAATAAAATCTGCTTGTGTTTTTAAATCATCCCACTCTTCGCTATCGGCTTCAAAAAGGCTCGCTTTTGTGTACAGCATAAAGGCAGCATTGATACCATTATAATAGTCTCCTTTGATATTGAACCCTTTGCTATAAACCTGAATGGCAAAATCTAAATTTTCTGTATTGTTTTCTAATTCAAATAAACGTTTATGAATAGCTCCGCTCAAACCTAAAACCTCAATGTCGTTACTTTGCTGAGGTTGCAATTCTTCCAGAATTACAAGTGCATCCAATAAAGCTTGCTTTGGATTGGGTTCTTTCAGTTGATAAGTACAAAGTGCTTGTTGCGTAATAATGGTACTTAAACTACTTTTCAAAGCCATACTTTCTAAGGCAAAACCTTTGGCAACATCCAATAAAGCCAAAGCTGCTGCAAAATCTTTTCTTTTACGAGCTTTCTCTGCTTTGCCCATTATCGTCGCAAAGGATTCTGTAGAGCCTCCATTGGTATCTTTTTTTAGTTCGTTTTCCAAAATTGTGAAAACGGGGCTATCGGTAGGAGGGGTTTCTAATTGTAATAAGCCAGAAACTACCTGACTGAGTTGCTGTCTGAAACGTTCAACTTCACGGAATGGAATACCTTCTTCTGAATGAGCGTATTGATAAATCACAAAATGATTGACATCAAAAGGAATGCTACTCATTTGCTCTTTTTCACAAATCATAATGGTATGACTCGGTTTTAAAGCATGACGCACGCCCAGTTCCCACATCACATTGGCATTGAGCGTCGAAATGTCAACTAAAGCAATATCAGCATTTTTAATTTCTTGAAGCATCACTTTGTCGATACTTCCATTTAGGTTTTTATCAATTGCTCGATAGCAATTAATATTCAAAGCATCAAAAACGGGTTTTATCAATAACGAGAAAGTTTCGTCTAAATCCAGTACTCTTACTTTCCCGTTGGCATAACTTGTTTTTTTACCGTAACCGATAATGACAAAGCAGTTTTTTTTCTCACTCATAGCAGGCAAATATTAAATTTGGGTTTCTTCAATCAAACATAAGTTTATTTGAAGGAATAAGCCAATTCTTGACAAAATTTTTATTAAACGGTAAAAAGCTCACTTATTTTCTACCAAAAATGACAATTATCATCTTCTCAAAAGGCTGATTCTTTGGAATTAGGTTCGCTGACAAAATCCTTTTTTGTACCTTTGTGCCGCTTATCTTTTTTCGTTTCTTGAATCAATACTTCGGGTTGGGATAAGCAAAAATTGATTTCAGAAACATTCACCCTGTAAACTCATGTTGAAGATGAAGCCATACAGAGTATTATTGTATTATAATTACACACCCATTCCAGACCCAGACGCTTATCGTGAAAAGCATCATTTATTTTGTTTGGAAAACAACTTGTTAGGTCGTATTATCGTTGCGGCAGAAGGATTAAACGGAACCGTTTCAGGTTTAGCAGAAGACTGCGAACGTTATATGAAATGGTTGGAAAATGACCCTATTTTTGTAGGTTCTGATTTCGATTTCAAAGTAGAAGAACATGAAGCTCATGCTTTTGCTAAATTACACGTAAGAGTAAAAGAAGAAATTGTTAATTCTGATTTACCTGTTGACCCAAGAGTAAGAACAGGAAAACATCTTGAGCCAGCGGATTTCAAAGAAATGTTGAAAAACGACCCTGACGTGGTGTTGGTAGATATGCGTTCAAATTACGAACACAGTATCGGAAAATTCAAAGGGGCTGTTACTTTTGATATGGAAACGCTCAGAGAATTGCCAGAACACGTGCAAGAAATTGAGCATTTGAAAGACAAAAAAATCATTACTTACTGTACAGGTGGTATTAAATGTGAAAAAGCTTCTGCTTATTTAATTGAGCGTGGTTTCGAAAACGTTTATCAATTGCACGGAGGAATTATTAAGTACGGTTTAGAACAAGGCGGAGAAGATTTTGAAGGAAAATGTTATGTTTTCGACAACAGAGTAAAAACGGAAGTAAATACCGTAAACCCTGTGGTAATTTCAAAATGTCATATTTGCCAAACGCCAACTGAGGACATGGTAAACTGTGCCAATCCTGAGTGTAACGAACACTTGCCAATTTGTGCTACTTGTTTGTTAGAAATGGACGGAGCTTGTTCTGAAGCTTGTAAAACACATCCACGCAAGCGTCCGTACAATGTAAAAGGATATTATTCTAAGCAATCAGATAATTATACGCCAGAGTTTGGTTTTAAAAGCCGTAAGCTAACCAAAAGCCCTTTGGAATATAGTAGCAACGAAGCTTAGATTGTTGATAAATTAAAAGAGGCTGTCCAAATATTCTTTTTGGACAGCCTCTTTTTTATTAAAAAAGTACTTTACGCATCACATAATCATTCATCCAATAGCCATTGCCGATGTCGATGTCTTCTTCTTTGAATACTTCAAAACCTTGTTTTTCGTAAAAATTTTTGGCTTTGTTGTTTCTGTTTACATTCAATTCAAGGTATTTACAGCCTGCTGCTTTTGAAATTTTGGACACTTCTTCAATCATCGTTTTGCCAAAACCTTTTCCTTGTGTTTCTGGCAAAAAATAGATTTTGTGTAGTTTCATTACTTCACCTTTATTTTCAAAACCTGCAAAGCCAACAGGTTTTTCGTTTTCATAAAAAATAAGAAACTGGTTGTTGTTAAATTGTTGGGTCATGGATGTTTCAGAGTACATCATATCCAACATAAAAGTACTTTGTTCTTGCGTAAGGATGTGTCCGTAAGTTGGATACCAAGTAGCAAAAGCGATTTTTTGAATGATGGGGAAATCGTCGAAACTTGCTTTCTGAATCGAATAGTTAGTCATTGGTTAATCAAGCTTTAGGTCTTTTATTGAAGATAATTCAGGATATTTTGGCGTAATATTAACGTATTTTTTTTGAATTAAAATCAAATCACTTTGATAATCACCTGTTGGCACAAACACATCCATAAAGCCGACCGTCTTTGTCTTGAAATCCATAAAACCTAAAATAATAGGAACATTTGCCTGCATCGCAATATGGTAAAAGCCTGATTTCCATTCTTTTGTATAAGAACGAGTGCCTTCAACAGGAACAATAATATGAATGTCCGTTTCAGAATCCTTCAAAATGTTGACCATCATTCCTACTAAATTATTTTTTTGACTTCTATTAACAGGAATGCCGCCCAAGGCTTTTATCAAAATTCCCAGTGGAAATTTAAACAAAGAATCTTTTGCCAAATACTTAATGTTTAGACCTACTCTATAAATCGCCGCCATCGCATACACATAGTCCCAATTGGAAGTATGTGGAGCACCAATGATGACAGCCTTGTGGTAGTTTATGATTCCTTTTGGCGTTTGGTCGCTGATTGTCCAACCTGAAAGTTTTAAGATGAGTTTACTAATAATTTTTATCATGTAAGAAAGAATTCTGTAATTTCGTCGCTCAAACAAAACTACCTATATTTGATTTGTGTTTTAATCATCCTCTGAATTTAGCATAATTATTAGTTATTTAATAATCAATATAGGAATATTGTTATATCAACAAATTAATTTTGCCCAAAGGGCTTTCAAATCTTAAAAAAACTTAGAGAGAAAATGCAAAGACCACTCATATTAATTGCTAATGATGATTCAATAGCGGCGAAAGGGATAAAAACATTAGCAGAAATAATGTCTGAAATCGGTGAAGTTGTTGTGATTGCACCAGATACGCACCAGTCGGGAATGGGGCATGCCATTACACTTGATAGACCTTTGAGAGTGAACCAAGTAAAAGATTTTCTTCCGAATGTTGAAGCATATCAGTGTAGCGGTACGCCCGCAGACTGTGTGAAGTTCGGGAAACATTTTGTATTGAAAGGTAGAAAAATTGATTTAGTAGTTTCAGGTATCAACCACGGTTCAAACTCGTCGATTGCAGTAATTTACAGCGGAACAATGTCTGCCGCTATCGAAGCTGCCATTGAAGGGATTCCAGCCATCGGTTTTTCATTATGCGACTTTGCTGCTGATGCAGATTTTTCACATACAAAAGAGTACATTCTTCAAATTACTCAAAAAGTATTAGAAAATGGTTTACCTAAAGGCATTGCCTTGAATGTGAATTTTCCGAAAAAATCAGAAGAAGCCATCAAAGGTATTAAAATTTGTCGCCAAACGGATGCCTTGTTCAAAGAAACATTCCAAGAAAGAAAAGACCCCTATGGTAAAAAATATTATTGGATGGACGGATTCTTACAAAATGAAGACAAAGGCGGAGGAACAGACGAAGATGCTTTGGCAGAAAATTATGTTTCGATTGTGCCTGCAAAATTTGATTTGACAGATTATCAAGCACTCGATACCATTAAAGCTTGGTTTTGACGAGGTACAGTCGTAACTCATAATTAAGATGTTAGTAAAATTAAATTTCAAATGGCAATCGTAGGCAATATATTGAAAAAAGGTATTGGACTTTCGAGTCTGATGAAGCGTCCAAAAAAGAATTTGGCGAAAGTACAGCGTAAAACTTTAGTAAAGTTACTGAATAAAGGAAGGTTTACACAGTTTGGCGAGAAGTATCATTTCGAGGAAATTATGGATGATGCCTTGTTTTCAGATGATAAAACATTTTACAAAAAGTATAAAAAATTTGTACCCGTTTACGATTACAATAAAATGTTTGATGAATGGTGGCACAAAACATTGGCAGGCGAAAAAAATGTTAGTTGGGTAGGTAAAGTAAAATACTTTGCTTTGAGTTCGGGTACTTCTGAATCAGCTTCAAAACATATTCCCATTACGAAAGAAATGGTAAAAGCCATTCATCGTACTTCTATCCGTCAGATTCTATCTTTATCAACTTATAAATATCTTCCTTCAAAACTTTATGAAAAAGGTTACTTGATGCTTGGTGGTAGCACCAAATTGCAAGACAAAGGCGACCATTTTGAAGGCGATTTAAGTGGTATTACGGCAGGGAAAATCCCTTTTTGGTTTGAACGATTTTATAAACCGGGCAAAAAAATTGCCGAAACATCTGATTGGACTGAAAAAATTGATAAAATCACCAAGAATGCAAAAGATTGGGATATTGGTTTTATCGTAGGCGTACCGGCTTGGATACAGATTTTAATGGAAAATATTATCAAAGAGTACAAACTGAATAATATCCATGAAATTTGGCCAAATCTTGAAGTATATTGTCACGGAGGCGTAAGTTTTGAACCTTATAAACAAGGTTTTGAAAAATTATTAGGTCGCCCGATTACTTATATCGAAACCTATTTAGCTTCAGAGGGTTTCTTGGCCTATCAAACGCATCCGAATAGCGATATGCAATTGGTGCTGAACAATGGCATTTTCTTTGAATTTATCCCTTTCAACGAAAAAAACTTCGATGTCGATGGCGTAATGGTTGAAAATCCAGAAACTTTGATGATTGATGAAGTAGAAGAAGGCAAAGAATACGCCCTTCTGATTTCAACCGTTTCGGGAGCGTGGCGATACTTGATTGGCGATACCATTAAATTTACGAATGCCAAGAAAGCCGAAATTATCATCACGGGTAGAACAAAGCATTTTTTGAGTTTATGTGGCGAACACTTATCGGTTGATAATATGAACAAAGCGATTGAATGTGCTTCTAAAAATTTCAAAATAGATATTCGTGAATTTACCGTTGTCGGACAAAAAGTTGGGAATACTTTCGGACATCATTGGTATGTAGGTACAGATGACGCAGTAGATGAGCAAGCTTTATTACAATACATAGACGAAACACTCTGTAAAATCAATGACGATTATCCCGTAGAGCGTGGTCATGCTTTGAAAAGTATCGAAATTACTGTTTTACCTTCCGAAGCATTTTATGCTTTTATGGCTTCAAAAGGTAAAACAGGCGGACAACATAAGTTTCCAAGAGTATTGAAAAAAGCAGTTCAGATTGAAGAGTGGGAATCTTATCTTAAAAAAACTGCTTCCAAATAATTAACAAACCTGAAATAATAAAGATACTTCCAGCCAATTGATTGATTCTACGCATGATTTTGGCTGTGAGTAATCTTTTCATTTTCTGAGCATAAAAAGCAATCAGGCTCTCTGCCAACATCGTGGCAAATAAACTCGCAATAAAGAAAGCAATGATTTGCTCTAAAGAAAAACCCTCTACTCCCGACAAGTAAGTAGAGGTAGCAAAAACCGCTATGTAATTTGAAGGATTCAACAAATTCAACAAAAGTCCAGAAGTAAAATAGTACAAAAAAGAACCAAATTTTGTAACAGGATATACCAATTGGGTTTGTTGTTTGAAAAGGCTATTGAAGCCTAAAATAAATAAGATCAATGCTCCCAAGAGAGCAACCGTAGTATCAAAGTACTGAAAAGTAGGCAAATAGCTTGTGCCAAAAACCGCACTAAACATCAAAATTGCGTCTGCAACCGTTACGCCAGCCGCAATTAATACTCCTCTTTTAAAGCCATTGTCAATACTCGTTTGTATTAATCTAAAAAATGCAGGCCCAAAAGTAAAACACAATACGAATCCATAAATGAAACCGTAACCAATCGCCGATAATATCATAAAAAAATTAAACTTTTTTCAAACGTGCTACTTTTAAAATAGCAGCAATACTCAATGAATCCGTAATTTCCGAATCCATCACCATTCGCACAGCTTCTGTTAAACTTACTTTTTTAACACTCAAAATTTCGGTATCATCGGGCTCAGACTCGCCGTATTCCAAATCTTCCGCCAAGTACATATATCCTACTTCGTCTGTAACTGAATTTGAAGTGTGTAGTCTTCCTAAATAAGTCCATTCTTGGGCAATAATACCTGTTTCTTCTTTCAATTCACGTTGTGCAGATTCCAGAATGTCCACATCAAAGGCCCCTCCGCCCATCGGAATTTCCCAAGAATATTCATTTAGCGGATACCTGTATTGTCCCACTAACCAAATGTTACCATTGGCATCAAGAGGTACAACAGCAACGGCATGGGTTTTAAAATGAGCGACACCATAAATGCCCGCTTCACCATTTGGCTTAATTACTTCTTCGTGGCGAATATTTACCCACGGATTGTCATAAACTTCACGAGACGATACCGTCTTCCAAGGATTATCAAATGTTGTCATTTTGCAAAGGTATGATAGTAAGTTCTAAATTAAAATATGAATTTAGTACCTTTGTAGCAAAATGATAGACTAATGTCCCCTAAATATAGATTAATACTCACATCTTTTGTACTAAGTACATTATTGATGATTGCCAAATTTATTGCTTATTACCAAACGTATTCAAGTGCCATTCTTACCGATGCCCTCGAATCCATCATTAATGTAGTAGCAAGCGGATTTGCGTTTTATGCGGTTTATTTGGCTTCTCTGCCAAAAGACCTCAATCACCCTTATGGTCATGGGAAAATTGAGTTTTTTTCTGCGGGTTTAGAAGGCGTTTTAATTACGCTGGCAAGTATTTTTATTATTTTTCATGCCGTTCAAGGTTTTGTTACACCTCAGCCACTAAATGATTTAAACATTGGTCTAATCATCATTTCTTCGGGGGCAATTATCAATTATTATTTAGGTTATGTCATCGAAAAAGAAGGAGAGAAGCAAAATTCTCCGACTTTGATTGCCGACGGCAAACACTTGAAATTGGATGCTCAGAGTGGACTAATACTTATTCTGGCAATTGGGTTGATAATTCTCACAAAAGCTACTTGGATAGATGGTTTGGCATCTATTGCATTTGCAGTTTTTATGGGCATTAGCGGTATCAAAATTATAAGAAAATCAATCGGTGGATTGATGGACGAAACCAACGATGCTACGCTACACACCATTGTAGATTTGATAAAAAATAACCAAAAAAATGAATGGATTGATGTGCATAATCTTAGAATTCAGGAATATGGTTCAGACCTTCATATCGACTGCCACCTTACTTTGCCCAATTATTGGGTTTTAGAAAAAGTACATGATACCGTTCATGAGTTTGAGGAAGTATTATCAAAAGAATTTGATGCCAGCGTAGAGTTTTTTATTCATGCAGACCCTTGTTTGCCAGAATGTTGTTCATATTGTAAAATAGAAGACTGTCCAATTCGTTGGTATCCACAGACTAAGGTTATTGAATGGAACAAAGTAAACTTATCACTCAACCAAAAGCATTTTATTGAGAAGATTTAGGGAATGCTAAATTTTTAATGTTTTTTCGTTGTGTATTTTTGATGGGTTATTTGTTTTTTCGCCGAATTTGTTGAAATTCTGTAAGAAATTAATTTTAAGCATTTACCTTTTTTTACTTAAAATTATTAAAAATCAAGAAATTTTATGAAAATATTAGTAATCGAAGATGAAGTGAAAACTGTCCAACTCATCAAACAAGGACTTGAAGAACAGCAATGTGAAGTAGAAGTTGCGTATGATGGGTTGATGGGCTTTCAATTGGCTTCCAGAAATCACTATCAGCTTATTATTTCGGATATAATTTTACCGGGAATCAACGGTTTAGAACTTTGTAAAAAATTAAGAGAAGCAGGTATTCACTACCCGATTTTGCTTTTAACTGCTTTAGGAACAACAGATGATAAAATTCTAGGTTTAGATAGCGGAGCTGATGATTATTTAGTAAAACCATTTGAATTTAAAGAATTGATGGCGAGAATCAGGGCTTTGACTCGCAGAAATCTTGGAAGTATTCAAACGTCTAACATTTTGAAAATCGCTGATTTGGAAATGGATTTAGACAGCAAATCTGTGGTTCGTGCAGGAAAAGAAATTGCTCTTACGGCTAAAGAATTTTCTTTGTTAGAGTACTTTATTCGTCATCAAGGAAGAGTGATTTCAAAAGTTGAACTTGCCGAAAAAGTATGGGATATTACTTTTGATACAGGTACAAATGTGATAGAAGTTTACATGAATTTTTTGCGTAAAAAGATTGATAAAGATTTTGATTTGAAATTATTACATACGCAAATTGGAATGGGTTATGTCCTGAAAATCAACACATAATGCTAAATATTCGCTCAAGGCTTACGTATCAATTCATGGCTTTAGTAACGGCCATTCTCTTACTTTTTTCGGTAGGCGTTTACTTTTTTAGTAAACTCTACCTTGAAAAACGTTTTTTTATCCGTCTAAAAGACCGTACTACTACTACCACTACACTGCTTTTTGACCTACAAGCGACCAATTCAACCATTACCAAATTAGTTAATATTTCAGACAAAGAATTACTTACACAAGAAAGTGTTGTTATTTACGACATCGACTCGATGAAACAAGTATTTAATTCGTCGTCTTCTCAGAGTATTTCTTATCAATCGCTCATCTCCAAAATGAAAGTAGATAGAAAAACTACCTACACTGAACTTGGAGAGTATTATATATTAGGAACGTATTATAAAAAAGGGAAGTCCAATTATTTGATTTTTGTGAGTGCCATAGACACCAACGGCATGGTGGCTTTACAAGATTTAAGAAAAATTTTGATGGTAATGATATTGGCAGGCATTTTACTCTTGGGTTTGTCGGGCTGGTTTTTTGCTGATAGAGCCTTAGCACCTATGTCGGGAATTATTAAACAAGTAAACGGAATCTTTCCTGATTATATCGCCAAAAGAGTAGAACACCCCAATCGCTCGGATGAAATTGGCTTACTTGTCAATACTTTTAATCAGTTATTGGATAGAATTGAAGAAGCTTTGAATATCCAGAAAATGTTTATCGCCAATGTTTCGCATGAATTAAAAAATCCTTTGACAAAGATTTTTACGCAGATAGACATCGCCTTGATGCAAAAACGTAGTCCAGAAGTATATGAACAAAGTTTACTTTCGCTCAAAGAAGATACTCGTACTTTAATTCAATTGACGAACACACTTTTGAATTTAGCAAATACCATTATTACTTCTGAATCAGTACAAAAATCGCCAATCAGAATGGACGAATTACTCTGGGAAACCAAAGAGCAACTCATCAAATGGCACGAAGATTATCAAGTACAGATTAATTTCTTAGATTTTCCCGAAGATGAAGAATCCTTGATTCTTTATGGCAACGAAGCTTCATTAAAAGTTGTACTAATGAATTTGATGGACAATGCCTGTAAATTTTCTTTTACTAAATCGGCTGTCGTTGATTTTATCGCCAATCAAGAAGGTATCAATATTTCATTTTTTGATGAAGGCCCAATCATTCCAGAAGCAGAAATCCCCTTTATCTTTCATCCATTTTACAGAAGTAACGCCACAGCCCAAGCTACAAAAGGGCATGGAGTAGGTTTGGCGATAGTCGCACAGGTCACTCAGCTTCATAAAGGGCAAATTTCTGTAAGCTCCAATCAGTCAGGTACTCGTTTCATATTGAACTTCCCAAAAGCCTAAATGTAATTTTAAGGTAAAATTAAGGTCGTTTTAACTCCTCTTTAAGATAAGAGTACTTACTTTGTGTCATCAAAAAATTAATTAATCTCAAATAAAATAGCTATGGAAACTAACAACAATCAAGGATTATTGAAAATTGCCATTGGAGTATTGGTGGGTATTGTTGCTTTATTGACTTACTTATTCATGGGGGCAAGAAACGAAACCTTCGAGCTTCAACAGTCATTAACAACCAAAGTAGAGCAACTTTCAACAGCACAAATCAAATTAGATTCAATTTCAACAGTACTTAATGTAAAAATTGAAGAAATTAAAAAACTTGGTGGTGACATAGCTGAATTGGAAGCCGTTAAACTTCGTTTGGAAGGCGACAAGAAAAAATTGAAATCAGATTTGAATTTTTCTGTTCAGAAATACGACTCAATGATTAAAGAGTACGAGGCATTCTTGGAAATCAAAGATGACGAAATTACAAGACTTAAATCTGAAAATGGAGATTTGATTGCTCGTGCTAAATTGTTAGAAGAAGAAAAAGAAAAAGTAATTTCTGAAAACACAGGATTGAAATCAGAGAAAGCAACACTTACTAAAACCGTTTCTGACTTTTCTTCACAAAACGATGAGTTAAAACAGAAAGTTTCTATCGCTAAAGCCATGAAAGCCATCAACGTACAAGTATATGCTTTGGCTTCAAATGGTAAAGTGCGTGACGGCGGAGTATTCAAAGCATCAAAAATCAGTAAGTTGAAAATTTCGTTTATTATGCCTTCAAACCCAGTGGCTGAGAAAAACATCAAAGATATTTTCGTTAGAGTAATCGACCAAAACGGAGCTGTTATCAGCGAAGACGGTAGTGCAGGTACTTTAAACTACGACGGAAAAGAATTAGGGTACAGCTTCAAACAAGGTGTTTTATTTGAAAACAACGACCAAAAAGTGGACATTGTTTACGGAAAAAGCTCTCAGTATCAAGCCGGTAAATACAGTATCGAATTATACTCAGAAGGCTTTAAAATTGGCAATGGCTCTTTTGAAGTAAAGTAGAAAAATAAAACCCAACAAATGAGGCGAAGTATTAAAAACTTCGCCTTCGTTTTTCTTAGAGGGTCAGTTTTGAAAGACTTTTAATTATTTTATCAAAAAAAAGCATACAATGGTTATTTACAGTCGCTTCATACTTATTTTTCTGTTGATACCTTTCAAAATTATCAGCAGTATGCTCGAAGGATTTAGAATGGGCTTTGCCTTCTTCAAAGAATATCCACGTTCGTACACTACGATTTTGTACTTGTTTGTCACAATGTCATTTTGTCATTATCCCATCTTCGACCATTGGACAACAGGATTTATCATGATGAGTTTGCCAATAGCGATTCTTTTGGGTTTTATTGCCAGTATTTATTTGCTTTTCAAAAAACAAAAAGTAGTAGCAACGATTGGGTTCATTTGGCTGTTGATGAGTTTACCGATTTTGAAAAGATTGATAGGCACAAATACTGAATCTGAAAATATAAGTACCATTAATTCATTAAAAGTACTGAGTTTTAATGGTGAATGTTTTTCAGGTGATAAAACCAACAAATGGGCGGCATTAAAGTCGGATATTGCTTGTTTTCAAGAGTATTCTCCCAACGAAAATCTGGAAAAATTATATCAGCATAAAGTTGAAAGATTAACTAAGTTTGAAGAAAACCGTTCGGTTGGTTTGGCAATGTTTTCTCAATTTCCAATTGTTCGACAATACGGAAAAATTTGGGATAAAGCCTACGGGCCTAAAATCAATGGTTTTATTTGTGCTGACATCGTTTACGGAAACGATACCGTTAGAGTAGTAAATGCACACTTATGGTCGATGGGCGTAAGAATCAACCAAAGTATTGAAGCTTTAAAAAAAGGAGAGTTTTTACTTTTTTGTCGTGAAATCGCCGATAGCTTTGATAAATTGAAAGTAGGTTTTGAATACAGAAACGAACAATTGAAAGAAGTAGAATCGTATGTAACTGGCAGCAAATATCCTGTAATTATTTGCGGGGATTTCAACGAAACCCCCTTTGGTTTTGCTTACGGAAAATTAAGTTTGAATTTTAAAAATGCTTTTGAAGAAGTAGGAAAAGGTTTGGGTTTTACACTTAATCGCCAACCTTACTGTGTACGCATCGACCAGCAGTTTTTTAGTTCAGAATGGAATGTACAGTCTTGTCATACACTTTCAGATATTACCATGTCCGACCATTTTCCAGTAATTGCTCAATATACTTTAAAATCCTCCGCAGATTTGGCTTTTACAAAATAATAGTTGGTTCTTGTTCACTGAAAAACACATAGTTCAGAAAATCTAAAAAAGGTTTTAAAGTAAAACAAACGTCACTTACTTGTTTTACAAAGTTTTCTGAACAAACCTCTTCATTGGTGAATTTATGCCAAAAGAATAATTGTTTTTTACGGAGTAATTCAATTTCGGGATGGTCTTTAGCATAACCTTTTGGAGCAGATTTTACAGACTCGCCTTCGGCTTCGCCAAAAACTTCTATAAATTTTGGATTGTAAATAATATCTTTTAATTCTTGAGCATTGTAGTCAATTTCTTGACGAAGTTTAGCTAATTGCTCAGGTGTAGGCGAGTACATTCCTCCACCCAAAAAAGACTCTCCGTCTTGAATGTGCAAGTAATAATCCATTTTCCCTGATTTTCTGCCACCTTCTGAAAAACTTGCCGAAAGCCAAGTTTTATAAGGAGCTTTATCTTTACTAAAGCGAACATCACGAGCAATACGATAATTACAGTCTTTTACTTCCACGCCACGCATATCTTCAAAAGTACCAATACTTTCTATCAAAGCTTTTATTGTTTCTTCAAAATTGGCTTTTACTCCATCGTAAGTTTTTTTATTGGCATGAAACCATTCACGAGTATTATTTTCTTTCAACAAATTGAGGTAATCGAAAGTAGAGGGTTGAATCGCCATTGTTAGATTTTAGTTATGAAAATGAAAAAAGGAAGCCAAAGTTTCAGGGCTTAATTCGTGAAGTTACATAAAATCAGTGAAGCTTGATTTGAGGAATTCAAGGATTTTACTCAATTTTGTAAAATAAAGACATTTTAAAATTGAGCGTTAGTAAGCTTTATAAGTGGTGATTAGAGAATAGTAATTAGTAATTAGTCTTATAATTTTTTTGATAATGAATTACTTATGGATAAAACCCTCTTATTAAATCATGAATATTCATTTTACAGAATCTAATTTATAAAAAAATACTCCCAACAAATGCGAATTCTAACAGGCATACAAGCATCAGGCAGACCACATTTAGGTAATGTACTCGGTGCTATTCGTCCAGCCATCGAATTATCAAAAAATCCAGCTAATGAATCCTTTTTATTCATTGCCGATTTACATACACTTACTTCCTTAAAAGACGGAAAACAACTTCGTGAAAATACTTATGCGATTGCAGCAGCTTGGTTAGCTTGTGGATTTGATGCAGACAAAAACTTCTTTTATCGTCAATCTAAATTAGCAGGTTATCACACCGAATTGATGTGGTATTTAAGTTGCGTAACCCCGTTCCCAATGTTGGCGAACGGTCATAGTTTTAAAGAAAAATCAGAAAAATTAGCCAGTGTAAATGCGGGTTTGTTTACTTATCCAGTGTTACAAGCGGCAGATATTATGCTTTACGACGCTCACCTTGTTCCAGTAGGAAAAGACCAGCGTCAGCACTTAGAAATGACACGTGATTTGGGTGTTACTTTCAATAATATTTATGGCGAAGGTACTTTACTGTTGCCAGAAGCCAAAATTGATGAAACTGTCATGGTAATTCCCGGAACAGATGGACAAAAAATGTCTAAATCTTACGGTAATTATATTGACATATTCTTGAATGAAAAAGATTTATTGAAATCTGTCAAGAAGATTGTGACCGATACAACGCCTTTAGAAGAACCCAAAAATCCTGATACAGATAATGTCTTCAAACTATACTCATTAGTGGCTACTGAGGCAGAGATTGAAGAAATGAGAGCCAATTACTTGGCAGGAGGGTACGGTTATGGTCATGCCAAGCAAGCTTTACACAGTGTTTTGGTTCGTGAATTTGCCAAGGAAAGAGAATTATTCAATTATTACATGAATAATATTCCAGAATTAGAGCAAAAACTACAAGAAGGGGAAGCCAAAGCAGAAGTAATTGCCAAAACAACCATTGAGCGAGTAAGAGAAAGAATGAATTTTTAATAAACTTTCAATCCATAAACAGATGAACCAACTTGATACCTACCTTTTTCTTTGGTTAAATTCATTACATAATTCAACTTTAGATCCCATTATGGAATGGATTTCAGGTAGAAATTCATGGATTCCTCTTTATGTTTTGATAATTGGTCTGTTGGTTTGGCGTTATAAAAGTAAGTCAGTTGCCATATTAATTGCTGTGATACTCAGCGTGGTACTTTCAGACCAAATTTGTTCATCTTTTTTCAAACCTTTAGTTCAACGTTTACGTCCTTGTCACGAACCCGCCATTCAACATTTAGTACACGTGGTGGGCAATTGTGGTGGACAATTTGGTTTTTGCTCCTCTCATGCAGCCAATTCTTTTACATTAGCCATGAGCTTATTGTTGTTGATTGGTAAAGACTATGCTTGGGTAAAAATTCTTTTTGTTTGGGCAATAATTATATCTTACAGCCGTATTTACGTTGGCGTACATTATCCGCTTGATGTACTGGCAGGAGCAGGCGTAGGCGTAATGTCAGCTTTTATAAGCTTTAGACTTTATCAATATTATTTATTAAGAGTAAACCATGAGAAACCTTAAATTATTTTTAATCATTTTACTTTCCTCTTCTTGGACATTTGCCTCAAATGAGGATTCAGAATTGATAGTTGGTACTTGGTTTACGGATGATAAAGCCTCAAAAATTCAAATTTATAAAGTTCAAAATCAATATTTTGGAAAAGTTGTTTGGTTGAAAAATCCATTAGTCAATGGAAAAGCAGTTACAGACAGCAAAAATCCAGATAGTAAATTGCGTTCAAGAAGCGTATTAGGTTTGACAATCTTTAATAATTTTATTTTTGAAGGAAATAACACTTGGACAGACGGTGAAATTTACGATGTACGAACAGGAAGAACAGTGGCTGGAAAGATGTCATTGAAAAATAAGAATACACTTGATTTACGAGGCTATATCGGAAAGCCAATTTTTGGCAAAACCGTTACTTTATACAGAGCAGAATAAAACAAAAAGGGCTTAAATGTTAACTTTAAGCCCTTTTTGTTTTATAAATCTAATAGAAAACGCATGGTATCTACTCCGTCGGCATAATCCCACAATTGCGGTTTTTGTGTTTCTCCAAAAGCCAAGCTATTTTCATACCAAGCATCCTTAGAAACAATACATTGAATTTTATCAGCTTTTTCTGCAATCTTTTGGTTCAAATCTTCTAAATTTTGATACTTCTCATAAAAAATAACTGAAATAGGCGATACCAAAGAATCATTTTCAGTCAAAATTAAAAAACCATTATCAAAATGATGTTGGCGGTTTACTAAGTAAATAGACTTATTGTAGTCGTAATTGTTTTTATACTTGTTATGATAAAAAACATCGCCAAGAGGTTCGATTATATCATAAAATTGAGTGAAATCGTAATCTTCTGGTACGTAAAACTTAGAAATATTTCTACAACCAAGCCCGTAATAATCCGTGATGTCATGTCCAAGATTCATAAAATCTTCAACCGACTCTTGTCCATTCAAAATAGCAACCGAACTACGATTTTGACGAATAATATGGGGTTTATTTCTAAAATAATATTCAAAATAGCGAGCTGAATTATCAGAACCCGTAGCGATTAAAGCGTCCACATCGTTCATTTTATCGCCAATTTTAATATTTAAAGCCGGGCTGAATTCTAATAATTTTTCAATCAAAGCCAGCATCAAAACACTGTCTTGCGAGCTAAGTTTGGCAACACAAATATGTCCAGAAAGTACAACAGTCAATAAATCATGAAAACCAACTGCAGGAATATTTCCAGCCATGATAACGCCGATTTTTTTTACTGTTTCAGGTTTGTCGGCTATCTTATAATTTTCAATCCACTTTTCCAGTAAAGTTTTATCTAAGAAATAATTAGCAATCGCATCTAATGATTTAAGCGAATTTTCAATCGTAAACCAATTATTTTGATGCGAAGCTCTATCAGCCCAAGTAGTAATTTCTGTTTTATTTTCTTCATTTTTTAAGAAATTCCCCAGTGCAACAAATGCCTCAATTCTTGCTTCTAAATTCATTTTATTGTTATTTTCTACAAATTTACAGAAATCCCTCGAAATATTTTTTTTCGATACTCTGTAAACTTTATAGGCTATTCAAGGTTAAACTATTAATTTTGTGAATGATTTTGAGCGAAGAACTGTTTGAAAGATAAGCAAAAGTACTTCAGTATTAAAATTTCCAAATAATTATATATAATTAAAAAGATTTTCTATGGCAATTATCATAACCGAAGAATGCATCAACTGCGGTGCTTGCGAGCCAGAATGCCCAAATACAGCAATATATGAAGGTGGCGTTGAATGGACTTGGTCGGGAGGAACCAAACTGGTGGACGTTGAATTAGAAGACGGTACTGTAATCGGTGGTAAAGACCCGATGCAGCCTGTTTCTGACGAATTTTATTACATAGTATCAGATAAATGTACAGAATGTATGGGATTTCATGAAGAACCACAGTGTGCTGCGGTTTGTCCAGTCGATTGTTGTGTTCCAGATCCAGACCACGAAGAAGACGAAGAAACCCTTTTGGCAAAGAAAGCTTGGTTACACGCAGAATAAGAAAGAAAACATTTTTAAAAAGCCCCGATTTGATAAAAATCGGGGCTTTTTTGTTTGAAAAGTTATATAAAATCTTGGAATTTTAATTTAAGAATATTTGGTTTTTTTGCATTATTACAGAATAAGTTAAAAATGAACTTTTAAAGGCAAAATATTAGTAAAATTTATGATTATATGATTGATTTTAGCCCTATTTTGGATTATTTTTTGAAAAAAAGCCTAAAATAGGTTAAAAATTTGCACATAAAATTTGGAATAGTAAATTTTACCTATAATATTTGCACTGTAATCAAGCATTAATATTTAAACATTCAACCAAATATTATTATGAAAAAAACCTTAATCACGTTATTTTCTTTGTTTTTAGCAGTTCCTGCATTTTCTCAAGATAAAGAGGAAGATAAAGGTAAACTAACATTCTCTGGATATATTGATTCTTACTATTTAGCGAACTTCAATAATCCAAGAAACATGAAGAATACAGGTGCATCAGGAACAGCAAGAGCATTTGATCAGAAAACTGGATTTTCATTGGGTCTCATTCAAACAAAAATTGGATATGCTTACAAAAATACTGACGTTGTAGTAGATTTAGCTTTCGGTCCAAATGCTGACTTAGGAAATTATGGTAATGCTGTAAGTGTATTAGGAAACGGTTATGGAGGTACTTCTTTAGCTATAAAACAAGCATATTTCAACTGGAAGCCTACTGATAAATTAACATTAACAGCTGGTCAGTTCGGAACTCACATTGGTTATGAAGTAATCGATGCTCCATTAAACTATCACTACTCTTTATCAAACTTATTCAACAATGGTCCATTCTACCATGTTGGTGTTAAAGCTGCTTACGCAGTATCTGATAAATTTGCTTTGATGGGTGGTATTGTAAATGGTGTTGACCAACTTTACAGTAATAACAACAAACCAGGCTTAATCGCTCAAGTATTTGTTCAGCCAGTAGGTGGATGGAATGTATATGTGAACGGTATTACAGCTAACCGTAATACAAAAGATGCAACAAGCGGTCTTACTGATAAGGGTACTTACAACTTGTTAGACTTAACTACAACATACCAAGTGACTGAGAAATTCTTATTAGGTTTGAATGCAGCAACTGGTAAACAAACTTATGCAGCAGGCGAAAGTAAAACATGGGGTGGTTTTGCAGTATATCCTAAATATGACTTCACAAGTACATTTAGTTTAGGTGCAAGATATGAATCGTTCTCAAACAAAGATGGTGTAACTGCTTTGTTAGACTATGATGGTAATGGTGTTAAAGTTAATTCAATCACAGTGACTCCAACTTTCACAGTAGCAGATGGTCACTTATTGTTGAAGCCAGAATTTAGAGTAGATTCTTATGACAAGAATTTCTTTACAGATGGAGACGGCGTTAAAACAAAATCTCAATCAACATTTACTTGGGCAATGATTTACAAGTTTTAATATATAATCTGCACACAACCAATGATTAAATTTTAATTGGTTGTGTGTATTTTAGTTTCTGTAAACAATTCCATAATAAACCCTAAAACACTAATCACAATGTCACAAAAACCAACATTTATTCCAATTCTAATTTTGTTAGTTATTGCCATTGCAGCAGCTTTTGTACCTGCACCCGGTGCAGCAGTTACAGAAGGTATCGATACCGGCGATACTGCATGGATGCTTGTTTCTTCAGGTCTTGTTTTATTAATGACACCTGGTTTAGCTTACTTTTACGGTGGTATGGTTAACCACAAAAACGTTATTTCTACGATGTTGCAATCATTTATTGCAATGGGTGTAATTACGTTAATTTGGGTTGTATTCGGATTCAGCTTAGCTTTCGGTGATTCTATCGGTGGTTTTGTAGGTAATCCAACAACTTATTTCATGTTCAAAGGTGTTTTCGACGGTAAACCTTGGTCACTTGCAACAACAATTCCATTTGCTTTGTTTGCATTTTTCCAAATGAAATTCGCCGTTATTACTCCTGCTTTGATTTCTGGTGCGTTAGCTGAACGTATTAACTTCCGTGCTTTTGTATTATTCATGGTGTTGTTCTGTGTTGTTGTGTATGCTCCATTAGCTCACTGGACATGGCACCCAGATGGTTGGTTGTTTAAATACGGTGTTCTTGACTTTGCAGGTGGTACTGTTGTACACATGAGTGCAGGTTGGGCAGCTTTAGCAGGTGCTTTATACTTGAAACGTCGTAAGTCACACGTTGAAGCTAACATTTTACCTCCAGCAAACATTCCTTACGTATTGTTAGGTACTGGTTTACTTTGGTTTGGATGGTTTGGTTTCAATGCAGGTTCAGCAGTAGGAGCAGGACCATTGGCAGTATCAGCATTCGCAACTACACACGTAGCAGCGGCTTCAGCAGGTTTGTCATGGGTATTATTTGATGTAACTCGTGGTCGTAAAGTTTCAGCTTTAGGTTTCTGTATCGGTGCTGTTGTTGGTCTTGTAGCAATTACTCCAGCTTCTGGTTTCGTTACAGTTACAGCAGCAATCACTATTGGTACTATCGCCGCTATTATTTCTAACATCGGTGCACACTGGAGAGCAAATTCTAAATTAGATGATACTTTAGACGTTTTCCCTTGCCATGGTGTAGGTGGTATGGTAGGTATGGTAATGACAGGTTTGTTTGCTTCTAAAGCAGTAAACGGTGTAGTTGTTGAAGGAGAGCAAGGCTTATTCATCACTGGCGACGTTGCTTTGATTGTTAAACACTTAGTGGCATTAGCAGTTGTTTCAGCATTCGCATTTGGTTTATCTTATTTCTTATTATTCGTTACTGACAAAATTATTCCTTTGCGTGTAACTGAAGAAGAAGAAAGAGTAGGATTAGATATTTCTCAGCACGACGAATTTATCGTTGAAGCATAACAATATCAAAACTTTACCACAAGTAATGGTTCTTGTGGTTTTGTTTCAGAAAGAAAGCCCCCAGACCTTGTCAGGGGGCTTTTTAGCTTTATAGCCCTTAACCAAACGGGCAAATGGCAGTAAATGACAATTAATAATGAATCGTGTATTAAATTATCAAATTTTCGCACGTACTATCTTCAATCAATGATTAAAATGATGTACCATTTAGTCAAAAAAAGGACATTACAAAAAGTAAAATAATAAATTACGAGTTTTACAGAGAAGAATTGGATGAATCTTGAAGAAGGAATCACACAGAGAATATATCACTGAATTAGAAGTAGGGAATCCATTTTCTCAAAAAATATATATATCTTTGCATTACCACAAGTTTGGTTTCTTGTGGTTTTGTTTTGTTATAAGAAAGCCCACAGACTGTGTTTGTGGGCTTTTTGCTGAATTTTTGGCAATATTTTTAGATGCTGATAAAGGCTAATGTGTTTCGAATACTTCAACTTCATTTACTTCTACAAGCATTTCAGGATTAATTGAAACTAAATGTACTTCTTTTGATTCATTGATGAGTATTGGGTCATATTTGGCTGTTACTCTGATGTAATTTTCGGTAAAGCCTTGCATTTGTCCATTTTCAACATCATCTTCAAAAAGTACTTTGAAGTTTTTACCTAAGTTTTCTTCATAGAAGTATCTTCTTTTTTTCTCCGATAATATGTGTAACATTTTTGACCTTTCCGAGCGTTTGTTGAGTGCTACCACTGGCTTGATTGACAAAGCAGCCGTATTTTCTCTTTCTGAATACGTAAATACGTGAAGATAACTAATGTCTAAATCATTCAAGAAGTTGTATGTTTCTATAAAATCCTCTTCTGTTTCGCCAGGATGTCCAACAATTACATCAACACCAATACAACAATGAGGAATTAATTGCTTGATTTTATTTACTCGCTCAATATAAAGTTCTCTTCTATAACGGCGTTTCATTAAGCCTAATACTTTATTTGAACCAGATTGAAGCGGAATATGGAAATGTGGCACAAAACGTTTGGAAGTAGCTACAAACTCAATGATTTCGTCGGTTAATAAATTAGGTTCAATAGATGAAATTCTTATTCGTTCCAATCCCTCAACTTCATCCAAAGCCTTTACTAAGTCTAAGAAAGTTTCTTTTCTTTTTCCATTTTGGAGACCAAAATCACCAATATTTACGCCTGTAAGTACAATTTCCTTCACGCCGCTTGCCACAATTTCTTTAGCTGCTTTAACAACATTTTCAATGGTATCTGAACGGCTTGCTCCTCTTGCTAAGGGAATAGTACAGTAGGCACAAGGATAGTCACAACCATCTTGTACTTTCAAGAATGTACGAGTACGGTCGTTTAATGAATAAGAGGAGTGGTAATCAATGGCTTCTTCAATATTTTGGTTGAAGATTTTGGCTTGATTTTCTTTAGGTTCTTTAACAAAACCATCTAATAAATCAATTAACTGAAACTTTTCTGCAGCACCTAAAACAGCATCTACTCCCTCAATATCAGCGATTTCTTGAGGTTTTAGTTGAGCATAACATCCAATAATGGTGACATAACCATTTGGATTGATTTTATTAGCTTCTTTTACAATTTTCTTACATTTCTTGTCTGCATTTTCTGTAACAGAACAAGTATTGATGATAAATATATCTGGCGTTTGATTAAACTCTACTTTTTTGTAGCCTTTTTGCTCAAACATTCGAGCAATAGTTGATGTTTCTGAGTAATTAAGCTTACAGCCTAATGTATAAAATGCGACCTTTTTCATACTGCAAAGATAGTTATCCTTTCCTAAATTCTCATCCAAAAAAACTCAAATGCACTGGTTCTTATGGCATTAATAGCAAAATTGGGAAAAAGGCAATAAAAAAAGACCTGTTTTTTGAACAGGTCTTTTCTATATGAGGAATCAAAAAAACTAAACTTGAGCAGTTTTAACAGTTTTGATGATACGAGCAGCAACTTTGTATGGATCAGCAGCTGAGTTTGGACGACGGTCTTCCAACCATCCTTTCCAACCTTTTTGTACAGCAGCGATTGGAATACGGATTGAAGCACCACGGTCAGATACACCATAAGAGAATTGGTCGATTGACTGAGTCTCGTGTTTACCTGTTAAACGTAAGTGGTTGTCAGCACCGTAAACTTCGATGTGTTCTTTAACGAATGGAGCGAAAGCTTGGCAGATAATGTCGTAAGTTTCTTTCTTACCAGCAGTTCTAAGAGCTGTGTTAGAGAAGTTAGCGTGCATACCTGAACCATTCCAGTCAGTATTTCCAAGAGGCTTACAGTGGTAGTTAACCCAAACACCGTATTTCTCACAAGTTCTTTCCAATAAATAACGAGCAATCCAAATTTCGTCACCAGCTTGTTTAGCACCTTTAGCGAAACATTGGAATTCCCATTGACCAGCAGCAACCTCAGCGTTGATACCTTCAACGTTTAAGCCAGCTTGAAGACAGTATTCTAAGTGTTCTTCAACTATGTTACGACCGAAAGCATTCTTAGCACCAACTGAGCAGTAGTAAGGGCCTTGTGGACGTGGGTAACCGTTTGCAGGGAAACCTAAAGGAAGATTAGTAGCTAAGTCGTACAAGAAATATTCTTGCTCAAAGCCAAACCAGAAATCATTATCATCGTCATCAATTGTAGCACGACCGTTTGATTCGTGAGGTACACCGTTTGCATCTAAAACTTCGCACATCACTAAATACGCAGGAGTTCCTAATAAAGAACGCTCAGGGTCTGGACAGATATAAACTGGTTTCAATTGACAGTCAGAAGAACCACCTGGAGCTTGTTCTGTTGAAGAACCGTCAAATGACCACATTCCGCAATCTTCTAATTTTCCGCTAAAATCACTCTCAATTTTAGTTTTACTACGAAGGCTCTGAGTTGGTTTGTATCCGTCCAACCAAATGTACTCAAGTTTAGCTTTTGCCATGATTTTGTTATTGGATTTTAATTTATTTGGTTATTTTCCTTATTTCTTGGTACAAATTTATACTTCTAAATTTAAAAAACACAAAAAAAAAATGATTTTTATGAAATATTTAAACCTGCACCTATTTTTTTTTCTTTTTGAATAATTCTAATTTTAAAATTGTCAGTCAATTTGTCAATCGTAAAATTATATTTTGTTATACTCAAAAATACAATACTTTATTTTGTAAATCAAAATATTTTCAGAATTAAATATAAATTTCTTTAAATAGTTAAATTTTTTCTTTAGTTATTTTTATTGTACCGAAATTGTGCTTTTTAAAGGAAGCAGTTTTTACAGTTCTGAACTGTTTTGGGCATTTGAAAACAAATTCAGATTTGAAATAGAGACTGCCAAAATTGAATTTTTGAGATGAGAAAAATTGCCTATACGAAGGCATGTTGAAGTCAGATAAAATGCTTAAAAAAAGTTTTTATTCCCTAAACTCATAGCCTTTTAAAGATTATTTCGTTTATTGTTAAAGAGTTTGCACGAACATTCGTAATTTTATTACCAAATCTTAAAAACATTCAAAAAATAATCTGAATAATTTTATATGGCAATTGCAAGATTTAAAGCACTTGAGTTAGCACAGTCGAGACCGACTGTACCGGTAAAGATACCGAGTGAGAAAGTAACGGACTTTTATGGAAGTAATACTTTTAATGAAGAAGTGATGCGTTCTTTGTTAAGCCCGGAAGCTTACTTGAAAATTACGAATGCAATTGAGGATGGGAAGAAAATTGACAGAGAGGCAGCCGATGAAGTAGCTGCAGCGATGAAATCTTGGGCTATATCTAAAGGCGTTACTCACTATACACACTGGTTTCAACCTTTAACAGGTACGACTGCTGAAAAGCACGACGCTTTTTTTGATATAACCGGTAAAGGAAAAGCAGTTGAGAAATTCAAAGGGTCTGCTTTAGTACAACAAGAACCTGATGCCTCTTCTTTCCCAAATGGTGGTATTCGTTCCACTTTTGAGGCCCGTGGTTATACGGCTTGGGACCCATCTTCGCCAGCGTTTATTATGGAAAACGTAGCAGGAACAGCTACTTTATGTATTCCTTCGGTGTTTGTTTCTTATACAGGTGAAGCTTTAGATTACAAAACTCCTTTGTTGAAATCAAGTGAGTTAATAGATAGAGCTGCTACTAAAGTAATGAATGAATACTTTAATAGAGAAGTATCAAAAGTAACGGCTTCTGTTGGGGTTGAACAAGAATACTTTTTGGTTGATGAAGCTTTGTATAATGCTCGTCCAGACTTAATGATGTCGGGAAGAACTGTATTTGGGCATTCACCAGCGAAAGGACAGCAATTGGAAGACCATTACTTTGGTTCTATTCCGCCAAGAGTAAATGCCTTCATGGTTGATTTTGAATTGGAAGCCTTGAAATTAGGCATGCCAGTACGTACTCGCCATAACGAAGTAGCTCCTGCACAGTTTGAAGTAGCTCCAACTTTCGAAGAAGCTAATTTAGCTTGCGACCACAATGCTCTTTTGATGGATTTGATGAACAAAGTAGCTTCAAAACACAAAATGCGTGTACTTTTCCATGAAAAACCGTTTGCAGGTATTAATGGCTCTGGAAAGCACAACAACTGGTCTTTGGCTACCAACACTGGCGTGAATTTATTAGGTCCTTCAACAAAGCCAAAAGAAAATCTTCGTTTCTTAACGTTTTTTGTCAATACCATCAAAGCCGTTCATGATTACGCTGATTTATTACGTGCATCAATCGCAACGGCTGGAAACGAACACCGTTTGGGTGCAAACGAAGCTCCGCCAGCTATTGTATCAATTTTTATTGGAACAGAAATGACTCGTGTATTGAATGATTTAGAAAATCTTTCAGAAATGCACGATATTAAATTAGAAAAAGGTGATAACGTTTATTTGCGTTTGGGAATTAATAAAATTCCAGCACTTTTATTGGATAATAC
This sequence comes from Arcicella rigui, assembly GCF_034929435.1. Taxonomy (NCBI): domain Bacteria; kingdom Pseudomonadati; phylum Bacteroidota; class Cytophagia; order Cytophagales; family Flectobacillaceae; genus Arcicella; species Arcicella rigui. The sequence goes on along the minus strand of NZ_JAYFUM010000004.1, from coordinate 42,798 downwards.
CGACCGTAACAGAACTTCTCCTTTTGCGTTTACAGGTAATAAGTTTGAATTCAGAGCGGTTGGTTCTTCAGCCAATTCTGCTGCTCCGATGACAATCTTGAATACAATTGTTGCCAACCAGTTGATGCAGTTCCGTGAGGAAGTAGATGTGTATTTAGAAAAAGGTATCAAAAAGGAATTAGCGATTGTAGAAGTATTGAAAAAATATGTAAAACAATCAAGAAAAATTCTTTTTGAAGGTAACGGTTACTCAGAAGAGTGGGCTGAAGAAGCTAAAAGACGTGGTTTGCCAAATCATAAAACTACGCCCGAGGCTTTGAAACAGTACCTTGACAAATCGGCGATTGAATTGTTTTCAAAACATGGAATCTTTAACGAGGTAGAAATGCACGCTCGTTATGAAATCGAAATTGAAAATTATATCAAAAAAATTCAGATTGAATCTCGTGTAGCTGCCGACTTAGCTATTAATCATATTGTTTCTACTTCATTGAAGTACCAAACACAATTGGTTGATAATGTACGTGGACAAAAAGAAATCGGTATTGACCCGCAGTATTTTGCTCCAACCATCGAGATTATCAAGAAAATTTCTATCTATACTTCAAAAATCAATAATCTTGTAGAATTGATGACTGAAGCAAGAAAAGAAGCCAATAATTTAGAAAACATCGGTGAAAGAGCTGTCATTTACAGTACTACGGTGAAGGAATATCTTGAAGAAATCCGTTATTGCGTAGATAAATTAGAGCTTATCGTTGACGACGATGAATGGCCTTTGCCAAAATACCGTGAATTATTGTTGATTCGATAAAATATTATTTTTATTTCAAAAAATTGATATATTCACTCAATTGCCCACGATAGTTTGTCTTCGTGGGCAATTTTGTTATCTTTGGAACAAAAATTAATCCCTCGAAATATGTCATATAAAACAAATCCAGGACTTGACCCCAAAGAAATAGCTTTACTAAAACAAGAATGTAAAGAGGCAGGAAAAAAGTTTGTGTATTTTGAAGACGAGCTAAATGATGAACCTGACAATGTGGAAGAGTTTGTTCATGTTCAATTTGTAGGAGAATATAAAGGACAAGAGGCTATTTTTGATGCAGTTATTTACTCCTTGAGATTACACTTTAATAGTGTAGTGTATGAAACAGCAGAAAGAAAAGCAATGAAATCTTTCCCTTTGTATGTTCCATTAGAAAATCGTGATGAAACTTATACGCCAAACGAAGAAATGGACGAAGAAGTTGAGCTTTTCATCACTGAACTCATTGAAGAAATTGAGGAAAACGAAGAAATAAAATTAGCCGAACATTTGGAAATTGATGAAGACTTTGAGTTTGGTATCGGCTTAGAAGTATGTTTGAATGTAGAAGAAGTCAACGATAAAGTAGTAACTAAATTTGTGGATGATTACTTATCAGGCAACTTCAAACTTGACCCAACACTTTACTCTTTTAAAACAGAATCTGAAGATTAATATTCATTAAGTTAATGCCCATTTCAAAAATACTCTGGTTAAAAACGATAGCAAAAGTTTTTGTCTTTTTAGTTCTTTTTTTGATAATCGTTGGAATCGGGCAGTCGTTTGTGGCTTCTGTTTTGGCTAAAGTTTTTCGAGTAAGTACTTCTCAGTTTTATGAGCTGATACAAATGCCAGCTCATCACGAAAAACAATTGATTTTTGAAGTAAGCAATGCGGTGATTGAAGTAATCATCATTTTGCTTTTTCAGAAATTTAATTCGGGAAAAATTAGTCTTAAAAGAATGGGTTTCAGCTTAAAAAACAAAGGAATCGAGTTTTTAAGCGGAGCTATTTTAGGTATTTTTTTAATAAGTATTGGTTTTGTAATATTAAAAATGATGGGATTTGTTCGAGTAATTTCACTCGAATTCAATCCCATCATTTTTGTTTCGTACTTGTTTTTCTTTCTAATAGTGGCTTTTACAGAAGAGTTGCTGGCGAGAGGACTCATTTTGAATATTTTATTGGAAGGTTTCAATGAGTATGTTTCATTAAGTATTTCTGCGTTTATTTTTGCAGGTTTACATCTCATGAATAATTACATTGACTTTATTCCCTTTCTCAATTTAATTTTAGCAGGCTATTTATTAGGTGTGTTTTACATCCTTAGGCATAGTATTATGTTTCCGATTGGCTTGCATTTTACTTGGAATTTCTTTCAAGGGCCAGTATTTGGCTTTGAAGTATCAGGGCATAATGTAAAAGGAATTATTCAACATCAATTAGTTGGTAGTCAGATTTTTACAGGCGGTTCATTTGGCTTTGAAGGCTCAATGATTGCTTTTCCGATGATGCTTTTGGGTATTTTTTTTATTTATAAGTATCACAAAACTTTTGAAATCTAAGCCAAAGGTTTTTACAATTTTTCCATTTATCTTTTCATTACTCATACATTCATGAACATTTTTTACGAACCTACCATTAAACAATCTTTAAAACTGAATGAAGAAGAATCACGTCATGCGATAAAAGTATTGAGGCTTAATGTAGGCGAAAAACTTTTTGTAGTGGATGGAAAAGGAGGTTTTTATACTTGTGAAGTGAGGATTGCCCATGAAAAAAAATGTGAAGTAAAAATCATTCAAGAAGAGCAGAATTATGAATTATCCAACATTTATATTCATTTGATAATTGCTCCGACCAAAAATTTGGATAGAATAGAATGGATGGTAGAAAAATGTGTTGAAATAGGCATTCAAGAAATTTCTTTTATACAAACTCGTTATTCTGAAAGAAAAGAAATAAAAACAGCCAGAATAGAAAAAATTGCGGTAGGTGCGATGAAACAATCGCTGAAAGCTTTTCTTCCAAAAATCAATGAAATGATTACTTGGAAAGAGTTTTTGAAAAAAGAAATTGCTGAATCTCAAAAAATGATTGCTCATTTAGAAGAAGGTGAACGTCGTTTGATACAAGAAGTAGCCGACAAAAACGGAAAATACGCCATATTGATTGGCCCAGAAGGCGATTTTACACCAGAGGAAATTCAGCAAGCACTTGAAAAAGGCTTCAAAGCTGTAACTTTAGGAAAAAGTAGATTAAGAACCGAAACCGCAGGATTAGTCGCTTGTCATACTTTAAACTTAATTAATCAATGATTCGTCTCTTTAGCACTCGTTTGGCTTCCAAGTCGTTTTTGATTTTACTTATTTTGGTTCTTTTACAGACAAAGAATAATACACTCGTCGCACAGGCTTCTTTTAAAATTGCCAAAATGAAATATGGCGGCGGTGGCGACTGGTATTGCAACAAAACCTCTTTGGGAAATTTAATAATGTTTTGCAATAGTAATCTCAGAACGAATATAGCCGCCGAAGAAGACATCGTTGAACCTTCAAGTCCAGAGTTATTTACTTATCCATTTGTTCATTTGACCGGACATGGAAATGTGGTTTTTAATGAAGCCGAAGTACAAAATCTCAGAAAATATTTAATCAGTGGAGGCTTTTTGCACATTGATGATAACTATGGTTTGGATAAGTTTATCAGAAGAGAAATGAAAAAAGTATTTCCTGAATTAAGTTTTGTAGAATTACCTTTCAATCATCCAATTTATTCTCAGAAATATAAATTCCCCAACGGTTTGCCTAAAGTACACGAACACGACAACAAACCTCCGCAAGGCTTTGGCTTAATTTACGAAGGTCGATTAGTATGCTTTTACAGCTACGAATGCGATTTAGGAAATGGTTGGGAAGACCAAAGCGTTTACAAAGACCCCGAAAGTATTCGTCAGAAAGCATTGCAAATGGGAGCGAATCTCATTTCTTTTGCTCTTACTTCCAATTAAACCTTGCAAATGTCAGAATTAAGGTAAATAATGGATTTTTTTTGTAAAGATTAGGTAACTTTGTTAAACATCGAAGTTAAACCGTTTGTCTTCACAATGATAAATGTCTCTTTTCTTTCTGATATTAATCACACGAACAAATTAAAATCACAATAATTAACATGCAGTTGGTATTACCCGCTTTCATCTTTCATTGGTACTTATCTTTATTTAGCCAGACGTTTTTTTTACACCGTTATTCGGCTCACAAGATGTTTACGATGAATAAATTTTGGGAAAAGTTTTTCTATTTCCTAACGTATGTATCACAAGGCTCTTCGTATTTAAGTCCACGTGCTTATGCAATTTTGCACCGTATGCACCACGCTTTCAGTGATACAGAAAAAGACCCTCACTCACCACATTTCTCAAATAATGTATTTGCGATGATGTGGAAAACCAAAGACATTTATAATGCTCTTTTGAACAACAAAGCTAAAATTGAAGAGCGTTTCGACCATAATTACCCTTTTTCAAAAACGATTGAGAAATTAGGTGACCACTGGATTTCAAGAATCGGTTGGGGAGTAGCTTATGTAATGATGTATGTAGTGGCTTATATCTACTTTGATATGCACTGGGCTTTCTTCTTTTTATTGCCAATTCACTTTTTGATGGGGCCAGTTCATGGGGCGATTGTAAACTGGTCGGGTCATAAATATGGTTATCAAAATCATGACAATAATGACAAATCAAGAAATTCATTGATTTTCGACTTTTTGATGATGGGCGAATTATTTCAAAACAATCACCATAAGTTGCCAAACAGTATGAATTTTGCTTCAAAATGGTATGAATTCGACCCAACTTATCCAATGATTAAATTATTAATCTGGTTGAGAATCATCAAGCCGAATTTAAGTAAACCTGCTGATGCGGAGTTTTAGTTATTGAGTGAATGAGTGAGTTGTGATTTAGTGATTATTGATTTCACACACAAACAACAAAAACGTCCTGATTGAATTTCAATCAGGACGTTTTTGTTGTGGCTCATAGCTTAAAACTCATAGCTGAAAGTTTACTACAATTTTCTATCAATCTCAAAAGCCTCTAAGTAATCAGACACACGTTTTACAAATTGTCCGCCTAAAGAACCATCGACAATTCTATGGTCATAAGAATGAGAAATAAACATTTTGTGGCGAATACCCAGTAAGTCACCTTGTGGTGTTTCTATTACGGCAGGTTTTTTCTGAATTGCTCCGAATGCCATAATTGCTACTTGTGGTTGTACAATGATGGGTGTACCCATGATATTTCCGAAAGTACCGATATTAGAGAAAGTATAAGTGCCGCCTTCCAAATCCTCTGGTTTGAGTTTGTTTTCTCTGGCTCTTTTCGTTAAATCATTTACTTTTTTTGTCAACCCAATCAAATTATAAGAATCTGCATTGTGAATTACTGGTACAATTAAGTTCCCATTTGGTAAAGCGACAGCCATTCCAACGTTGATGTTTTTCTTATAAATGATTTTATCACCATCAACAGAAGCATTGATTTGTGGGAAATCAGCAATTGCTTTCACGATAGCTTCCAACAAAATAGGAGTGAAGGTGATGTTTTCGCCATACTGTTTTTTGAAAGCATCTTTTATGCCGTTTCTCCAAAGAGCAATGTTCGTCATATCGGTCTCTACGAAAGAAGTTACGTGTGGAGCAACTTTTTTCGATTCAACCATTCTGTCAGCAATCACTTTACGCATTCTGTCCATCTGAATAATTTCATCATTTCCAGAAATTACCACTGGTTTTGAAGGAACAGCCACGCTTGGAACTTCTTTTACTGTACTTACTTTCGGACTGGTTTGACGATTTTTTAAGTAAGCAAAAATATCGTGTTTGGTTACTCTTCCATCAGCACCAGTACCAGCAATAGCGTCTAATTCAGCACTTGAAATATTTTCTTCTTTGGCAATATTGAGTACCAAAGGAGAATAAAATTTAGAGCTACTTGAAGTACTTGTACTTACCAGAGGGTCGAGATTAATACCTGTCAGTTGTTTGATTTCTTCAATTTCTTGAGCTAAAGTTTCAGAAATCTCTTCAACTTTCGGTTCTGTTCCTTCACTTTCATCAGAATTAATAATACAGATTGGTTTCCCAATTTCAGCAATTTCGCCTTCGGCAACTAAAATTTGAGTAAGAATTCCCGACTGCGTACAAGGTACTTCCGTATCAATTTTATCTGTGGCTACTTCCAATAAATATTCATCGGCTTCGATACGCTCACCTACACTTTTAAGCCACTTCAAAATAGTAGCTTCCATGATACTCTCGCCCATTTTGGGCATAATTACTTCGATTAAAGCCATGTTTTTCTTAATAAATTAAGGATATTAATAGCAGTGAGATGAATATTTTGTTCTCTAAAGCCTCCTAATTGTAATTTTTTAGTAATTGTTTGATGTTCTGAAGCGATGGCTATCCAGATAGTTCCGACTGGTTTGTCAGGCGTTCCTCCGTCTGGTCCAGCGATACCACTGGTCGCTAAGCCAAAGCTTGTGTTGCATAATTTCCGAATATTTTCCGACATTTCGATGACTGTTTCCTCAGAAACAGCTCCGAATTTTGCTAAAGTTTCAGCCTTTACGCCTAATTGATTGATTTTTACTTCGTTGCTGTACGACAAAATTCCACCCATAAAATAAGCAGAACTTCCTGCTACTTTAGTGAACTGATGCCCCAAATAACCACCAGTACAACTTTCTGCAACTGATACTGTCAGCCCTTTTTCTTTCAGCAGTCTGCCAACTACTTCTTCTAATTCATCATTGCCAAAACCATATACAAACTCTTGAATAATTGGTAATACTTTTTGAAATTCAGCTTCTACTTCTTGTTCTAAAGTATCAATATTATCACCAAAGCCTGTGAGTCTTAGTTTGACACTTCCCATGGAAGGTAAATACGCCAGTTTGATGTGCGAAGGCAAAGCATCTTCCCATTCATCAATCATTTCTGCTAATAATGATTCACCGATACCAACTGTACGAATTACTTTATGGAAAATAACGGGCGTTTTGAAATGCTCTTGAATTTTAGGCAACAAACTGAGCGTCATCAATCCTTTCATTTCATAAGGCACGCCGGGCATTGAAATATACACTACTCCTTCGTGTTCAAACCACATACCCGGAGCAGTTCCCATTGTATTTTCAATATAAGTAGCATTTGTCGGAAGTTCAGCTTGCCCTTTGTTTAGTCCTGTTACTTCTCTGCCTCTTTTCTTGAAAAATGCTGTTAAATCAATCAAGGCTTGAGGATGAATTTCAAGACTCGAACCAAAGTATTTACAGAACGTTTTCTTGGTAATATCGTCTTTTGTAGGGCCTAATCCTCCTGTAACAATTACCAAGTCTGCTCTTTGCGAAGCTTCATTAAAGATTTGAAGAATGGCTTCTTCTGTATCACCCACAGAAGATTTTCTAACGGTGCGAATCCCTATTTTATCAAGTTCGGCACTAATCCATTGGGTGTTGGTATCAGTAATTTGTCCGTATAATATTTCATCACCAATGGTAATTATCTCTGCTCTAATCATTATTATTTCATCTTTTAGCTAAAGCCTTAGCCCTAATTGATTATTTTTGTTCAAAATTACACAAATTCAAGAGTATTGAGATGTAAAAGCAAATGACTTTCCATAAATTTTATCATATTCTTTTTGTTAAACATTAATGTAAATAAAATGAAAAAATTAATTTTAAGCCTATCCTTAATGCTTAGTTTAAGCAGTTGTAATTCACAGAATATCGGAAATATTCTTAAACAAGCCAATGACGTTTTGGTTGGCAATGCCAATGGCGTTTTGACTACCGACGAAATAGGCAGAGGGTTAAAGGAGGCTCTGACGGTGGGAATTAAAAATAGTTCGTCGAAGGCATCTGCTCTGGATGGTTACTTAGGAAACCAAAGCATTAAATTATTGTTTCCACCGGAGGCTCAGAATGTTGAACAGAAATTGCGTCAAATTGGTTTGGGAGCTGAATGTGATAAATTTATTACAGCTTTGAACCGAGGTGCTGAAAAAGCGGCGGCAAAAGCTGTTCCGATTTTTGTGGATGCTATTACACAAATGACGATTCAAGATGCTTTGGGGATTTTGAAAGGCGAAAAAGATGCCGCCACCAATTATTTGAAAAGAACTTCAACAACTGCTTTGACGGCCGCTTTTGCTCCAGTGATTGAAGAATCTATCAACGCAACAGGTGCTACTCGTTTGTATGGTGATATTGCCAATACTTACAATAAAATCCCATTTACGAAAAAAGTAAACCCAGATTTGAAACAATATGCAACTCAAAAAGCAATTGATGGGTTATTCCTTTTAGTAGCTCAGGAAGAGCAAAAAATCAGAGAAAATCCAGCAGCACGTGTAACGGATTTATTGAAAAAGGTTTTTGCTAATCAATAGTATAAAGGAGTAATTAGTTAATAATGATTGGTGATTAGTATTTTAAATTTACAATTTTGGCTGTGCAAGCTTACACCCGAAATCATACATCATAAATCTGAAATGCTTGCTATCATTTTTTGCGATTCAATTAAAAAACAATTATATAAAAGTACCCATCTTTATAATGAAACATTCTGAAATTAATTTTAAAGTAACATTAGACGACCAGAGTATTCCAGAGCAAATTCAGTGGACGGCCACAGACAATCCAAATGAAGGTATTGAAGAAACAAAATCAATTTTTGTAGGTGTTTGGGATCATTATCATAAAGGCACATTGGCTTTACCACTTTGGACAAAAGACATGGATGTTTTAGAAATGAAACGTTTTTATATTGAAGTAATCGGAAGTGTAGCAAATACTTTGGTAGATGCAACGGGCGATGAAAAAATGGCTGGCTTGATTGACAATCTTTGTAGAACTTTGACTAAAAACTTACAAGAGGAAATCAAAGCGGCAGAAAAACAGCAATAGTATTGTTAACGATTGTTAATGCCAGTCTCACTTATAATGAGATTGGCATATTTTTGTTGTAATTACTTAATTCCTTTCTAATGGCTATGAAAAAATACCTTTTCCTTGTTCTTTCTTTTTTTATTTACGCTGTCTCTTTTGCTCAGAAAGGAACCGCATTTCTACAATCAGGTAATTTAAGAACTGCCTTTGATATGGCTAAAGCTCAAAACAAACCTGTGTTTTTAGAAGTATATGCACCTACTTGTCATGTTTGTAGTGCCTTCAAACCTACTTTTGAAAACCCTCAAGTTGGAGCAGTTTATAATCGCAACTTTGTTAGTTATAAATTAGACATTACCGCTCCCGAAGGTGCAGCTTTTTTGAACAAACAAGGCATTTGGATTCCTTCGACGCCTACTTTATTGTTTTTTGATAAAGATGTGAAATTGATGCACATTTCTGTTTTAGGTGAAAATTTTAATACGCCACAAGTACTGATTGATGCCGCCAACAAGGCTTTAGACCCAAAAACTCGCACAAGTTCATACAAAGCAAGTTTTCGTTCTGGGAAAAGAGATGCAGATTTCTTGATTGAATATGGTTATATGGCGAGAGTAATGCAAGATACTCTGGATAATATTAATACGATGAACATTTATGCAAGCCAAATTCCTGTTGCTCAATACAGCAATAACACTTCGTTTTTGCTCTTGCAAAAAGTAATCATGGATGATGAAAACCCAATTTTCAAATACTTTATCGCTCATTTAGGTGAATATAATGCCAAGTACGAAAAGACACTCGTAAAGCAAACGGCCGAAAATATTATTATGTATTCGTTGTATAGTAGTCGTGGGATGCGTTATAATTCTGCTAAAATTGCTCAAGTAAGAGCTAACTTGGCAAAATTGGGCGTTGATAAAAAATCTATCAACGGAAGAGTATGGCGTGAAGAGTCAACAGCCTATTTCAGAGAAGGAAAGATTCAGCAAGCTTTGGCTGTTTTAGATAGTTTATTAGAACCTACTACGGATAAAAGTTCCTATACTTTTTTGAGTAATTGGATTAAAGCACGTACTTCAGACAAAGTAGCGTTGGCTAAAGCCGCTGCTTATGCCGCAAAAGGTAGATAATAAATAAAAAAAAACGATTTTTAAAAGGATATTTACAGTTGATGCACGAAAAAATGCGTCATTGTAAATATCCATTTTTATTTATTAGGATTTCAAAGTGTATTTTTTACGCATATCCTTCATTTTAAACGGTTTTTTTTGATAAATGATAATAGTCACTTAGTTCGTACATAATACTCAGATTTACTCATAACGTTTATCATTTAGTAACATAGCTATATGTTCTAATTTTGAAACACAAAACAAGGAAATAAGAGAAAATTTTGATTACAGTCTAAGACCGCCATCTTTCGCTAATTCAATAATTTTAATTTGAAGCCGCCATTTCAAAATCTTATTTCCAAGTGTTATGACCGCCATCGTAATACAGAAAAAGGTTTGAAAACTATCGACGTTCTCAAACCTTTTTTTTAATTCTACATTTATAACTCCTCATTCCTCACTCTCAATTCACCACTCATTAAAGTCCCGTTGATTTTTCCATGGTTTCCGTATAACGATTTCCCATAATTTTGATTTGGGCAGAGGCAACTTCAATTTCTTCTAATTCTTCTGGCGTAAAAATGATTTCGGTTGCTCTATTGTTTTCGAGTAAACGATGAATTTTTGTTGTTCCGGGAATTGGCACAATCCAAGGTTTTTGTGCTAATACCCAAGCTAAAGCAATTTGTGCGTTGGTAGCATTTTTTCTTTCTGCAAATTTACTGATTACATCCAGCAAAGCTTTGTTGGCAATACGAGCTTCTTCGGTATATCTTGGCAAAATCGCACGAATATCTCCTTGGGCAAATGTGGCTTTTTCATCAATTTTGCCTGTCAAATATCCTTTTCCAAGTGGACTAAAGGGTACAAATCCAATCCCTAATTCTTCAATAGTAGGAATGATTTCTACTTCATGCTGACGAGTCCATAAAGAATACTCACTTTGTAATGCTGAAACAGGTTGAACGGCATGAGCTTTACGAATCGTACTTGCTCCAGCTTCTGATAATCCAAAGTATTTAGCTTTTCCTTCTTGAATTAAATCTTTTACAGTACCAGCTACATCTTCAATGGGTACGTTAGGGTCAACACGGTGTTGGTATAATAAATCAATCGTTTCGATTTTCAATCTTTTTAGTGAACCCTCAACGGCTTTTCTAATCGTTTCAGGACGACTATCAATACCCGCCATTTTTCCATCTTTGATATTAAATCCAAATTTGGTAGCTATTACTACTTTTCCTTTAAAAGGGGCTAAAGCTTCGCCCACTAATTCTTCATTGGTAAATGGACCATACACTTCTGCTGTATCAAAAAAACTAACACCTTCCTCGACGGCCTTATGTATCAAAGCGATAGCATCTTTTTTCTCGGGAAATGGATAATAGGAGAAACTCATTCCCATACAACCAAGACCTAAAGCAGAAACTTCCAAACCGCTATTTCCTAATTTTCTCTTTTGCATTTTTATTGAATTTTAAGATACTATTTCATAAAACAAAGCTACTTTTTTACCCAATGAACAAATAACAAAAACCAAACTAAAACTTACAAAAATCAAATAATAGGATACTCTTATGAAGACTCCGACCATTTGATTACTGTTTGAAATAATAATTTAGGGCTATGTTCCAAACTAAATCTTTTCCCGCTATTTCTGTCTGAATACTTTTACTAACAATAGATGAAATAGAAAATGGACTGTTTGTTTTGCTTAAAGCCACTGTTCCTGTTACATAAATGCCATCTTTTTCATCTTGTTTTAAATAATAAAATTGTGGTGAAATGGCTAATTTTAGCTTATCTGAAATATTAATATTTGAAAAAGTACTTTTTGCGGTAATAAAAGTGGTGTATTGTGTTAAATCGCTCGTGAGTCCATGTGAACCTAAATAATAAATACCAACATTAATATTTTTATTAATATAAAAAGTTGGACTTGCTTCCCAAGCAAGATAACGTTGTGAAGTTAAATATTCAGTAGAAGTGCCATTTGAGGCAACAGTAATTGTTCTGAAAACAAAAGAAGGATGTGCACCAATACCCATGCTGAAATTTTTCTTATTAATTAATTTATATCTTCCCCAAAAAACAAAAGTCCAAGGTTTTCCTTCCATCGCAAAGCGAAACATTGGGTCAAAACTAATTCTTCCTTTTGCTAATGATAAGTCAAATAACAAGGCAGGCTTATTTAATGAAAAGTTCGGAAGTAAAGAAATTCCATTATTCGTGGCGGTGATTGTTCCAGAAAATATAATGGGTGAGGCTATGCGAGTGCTGTCTTTACTTTGTCCGTAACTCAGGAATACCACTTGTAATATCAGAAGTGTAATTGCGATATTTTTGATAAAATCATTTTTTGAAATGTGCTTCATGTAATTTTTATTGCATTTTTGATTATTTGAGCAACAAATTTCTTTCAATTTTTTTAGCAAGTACTTATATGAATTACGGTCTTTCGTACCATTATTACGGTTTTGGTTGGCAAATGAAAAATCCGAAAATATTTAGCGTAATTTTGATTAAATGAATTCGGAATCTTATGGAAAATATCTTAAAACTGGAAAGTGTTACGCAGTTTAATACGCAAAGAGGACAAATAACTTTACATCCATTGGTAAGTGTTTTGGATCAAACTAAATCAAAGCAGATTCAGGCTCATCGTTACCTTTCGGAGGTATATATTATCTTTTTGAAAGATGTAAAATGTGAAGAATTGAAGTATGGAAGGACACACTATGATTATCAAGAAGAAACAATGATTTTTATAGCACCCGGACAAGTTTTTGGATTTGATTTACCCGAAAACGTTGTTGTACAGCCAAGTGGTTGGGCTTTGGTTTTTCATCCAGATTTTATCAGAGGGACTTCATTAGGAAAAAAAATCAATGATTATTCATTTTTTTCTTATGATGTCGATGAAGCTTTGCATATTTCAACTCGAGAAAGACAAATTGTTTTGGAGTGTTTTCAGAAAATTAAAGATGAATTAGAACACGGGATTGATAAACACAGTAAAACATTGATAATTAGTAATATCGAATTGTTTTTAAATTATTGTACTCGTTTTTTTGACCGTCAATTTATTACCAGAGAGAGTCTCAATAAAGATATTTTAGTACGCTTTGAAAACTTATTATATGAGTACTTCAAATCAGAGAAACCGCAAATGATAGGTTTACCTACCGTCAGTTATTGTGCGGATAAATTTCATTTATCCGCTAATTATTTTGGAGAATTGGTTAAAAAAGAAACTGGCAAAACGGCACAAGAGTACATTCAAATTAAAGTGATTGATTTAGCCAAAGAGAAAATCTTTGATAGCAGTAAATCAATCAGTGAGATTGCTTACGAAATGGGCTTTAAATATCCTCAGCATTTTGCTCGACTATTTAAACAAAGAGTTGGTCAATCTCCCAATGAGTATCGTTTGTTAAATTAATTTAAGTTTAGGCATTCCTAAATTTACTTGGGCTAACTGACACGTGTTTTTTAAAGAAATTATTAAAATGTGTTACTTCTACAAAACCCAACGAAAAGGCAATTTCAGCAATATTCAATTGGCTATGCCTTAATAATATTTTTGCTTCTTGTAAAACACGGTCGGCTATGAGTTGCGTAGTAGTTTTGTCGGTTGTTTCTTTAATGGCTCTGTTGAGGTGATTCACGTGTACATTGAGCTGGTTTGCAAAGTCAGAAGCAGAGCGAAGATTGATTTTTGGGTGATTTTCTTCAATCGGAAATTGTCTTTCTAATAATTCCAAAAATAAGGTAGAAATCCGCTGAGAAGCATTGATATGTGTTTTGTCTTGACCCGTAGAAGGTTGAATTTTCATGGCAAAATGAATCAACTCAAAAACCATGTTACGCAGTAAATCATACTTGTGTATATAGTCTGATTGAAGTTCTTCATTCATTTTTTTATAAATCAATTTTACTTGTTCAGCCTGTTCATCAGTCAATTCAAAAACATGATTGCCTTTTGGTTGAAAAAGTGAATACTGGTTCAAATCGCCAAATTTGTGAAAAAACTCTGTATTGAAAATACAATAAATACCTTCTTCAATTCTTTCGAGATGATTGCATTGATAAGGAATTTGTGGATTAGAATATAAAATTGCTTGCTTTTTTACCTCCACCACTTTGTCGGCATAATTCATTTCTATATTTCCAACTACAAACATGATTTTATAAAAATCTCTTCTTTTGTAGGGAATGGCTCTCGTTTTTCCTGCCTCGATGGGTTCATGCGGGAAAATATTAAAATGTCCGATTTCTTTACGAACACTTTCGGGCATCCAATCAAATTTACGCTTATAAAAATCTTCTAATGTTTCTATCTTTTCCATGTGTTAAGCCTTGCAAAATTCAAATATATTTACTCCAATCTCGCTACAATTAAAAGCTACAAAAGTATTTAATGAAAGAGATTAATTGTAACGAAAATCAAATCATTAATTACGATAATCAAATATGTATTTTATAAATCAATCCTAAAAATGGCTTTTTTTGTTTGGATAAATGACAATATTTATTTCGAAAAAACCTAAAGACGAATAATTATAAAAAGTGTAAAAATGACAATTGTCACTATCTGAACTGTCGGTAAATCTACGCTAAAACCCTAACAAAACTCATTGAAAGCTCAACTTTAGTACTCTACTTTTGAGGTATAAACAAGCGATGTAATACCAACTATCGCAATTCATCAAATTTTAGAATTATTTATACCATGAAAAAGTTTGCAACAAGTTTTTCGCTTTTACTTTTGGCAAGTTCTATCATTGTTGCACAAAAAACGAAAGAGAAAATTACCAAAGATACCAAACCAAAAGAAGTAATAAATTTCACAGAAATGCCTTTTGTTTCACTTATTAACGAACAAAATGTAAAAAATACTGCTATCAATCCAGCAAAATTGAATGAAACAGCAAGAAATCTTATTAATTTTACAGTCGGAAAAGAAGATAAATCCTATTTTGAAGTGAAGGAAAATACTATGAAACCTTCCAAAGAAAATACCAATGAAGCATGTGATGTTTGTCAAGGTAAAGGAAAATTTTCACCTATTTATGGCATTGTAAAAATACAATCGCCTATGTCATCTTTAGAAAACCCTAAAGCTGATGTCCACAAACCTTGAATTTTATATTTTAAAAAGACTATATGAAGATTTTTTCTGTCTATTGGTTTCTTCTTTGCTTTATTGATGAAATCTATTGATTATTCCACAATAGGATTATCTTCTTATCTTACAACTTTCGCTAATTAGAAATGATTTTTTCTTCTTGGCGAAAGTTTTTTCTTTTTAGCCGAATTGAAAACTTTTCAATGAAAATCCAAATGCTTTACAAAATATTGCGTTTGGATTATTTTTTTGTGATATATTGCTAATTTTAATCAATCAAAACACAATTTATATGAAAAAATATCTATTTCTTTTATTGGCTGTCATCTGCATTCAGCCGATAAAAGCACAAAATGCCACTGGTAAAGTAGTAAGTTTTACGCTGAACGCTAAAACCTTACAAAATTCAGGAGGCGAAAACCCCGAGCGAAAAGTATCTGTCTATCTTCCTCCCAATTATGATGCTTCAACTAAACGTTATCCCGTTATTTATTACTTACATGGTTTTATGGGTACGGATAATATAGATGCCAATATGAAAATGATATTGGACAGAGCAATTCTTCAAGCTAAAATTCGTCCCTACATTTTAGTAATTGCCAGTAATTATACACTTTATGAAGGAAGTTTTTATAGTAATTCTTCATTAACAGGAAATTGGTCTGATTTTATGGCAAAAGAATTAGTTGAAAGTATTGATAAGCAGTTTAGAACCATTCCTACTCGTGAAAGTAGAGCTATCGGTGGACATTCAATGGGTGGTTATGGTGCTATTAAAATCGGAATGTTGTTTCCAGAAGTATTTAGTTCGGTATATGCCATGAGCCCGGGATTGCTAACAATGGTAAAAGAATTTGGAGCAAATAGTGATTCTTTTAAAGAACTTGGTAAAATAAAAACCCAAGAAGAGTTGAAAAAAAGTTATTATCCTAAAGTATTAGTAGCTGTGGCAAGAGCTTGGTCGCCAAATCCTGCAAATCCTCCATTTTATTGTGATGTTCCTTACACTTATAAAGGTGATAGTTTAATAGTGAATCAAGCAGTGTTGGAAAAATGGAATCAAAATTTCCCAGTTTTGATGGTAGATAAGTACACTAATAATTTAAGAAAATTAAAAGCCTTGAAATTGGATTGGGGAAGAAATGATGCTGCCCGTTTTCCGATTCAATGTGGAATGTTTAGTCAGAAATTAGAGAATCTTGGTATTGAACATTACGCCGAAGAATATATCGGTAATCATGTTAATAAGATTTGGACAACAGATGGTAGAGTATTGAATGATTTGTTGCCATTTTTTAATGAATATCTTGTTTTTGAATAAAATCAAACCACTAAAACTATGCTTGCATTCTTAGGTTTTGCGACAATCGTCGTTTTTTTGCTATTAATTATGACCAAAAGGCTGTCAGTAATGACAGCTTTGGTACTTATTCCGATTGCCTTTGGTTTAATAGCAGGTTTTTCACTGAAAGAATTAGGTGAAATGATGTTGACAGGAATCAAACAAGTAGCTCCAACAGGGATTCTATTAACTTTTGCCGTTTTATATTTTGCTACGATGTTAGATACGGGTCTTTTTGACCCCGTAATTGCCCTAATTGTTCGTTCGGTAAAAGGCGACCCATTGAAAGTAATTATGGGAACAGCCATTCTGACCATGATTGTTCATTTGGATGGAGACGGAACAGCTACTTTTATGATTGTACTTTCTGCTTTTCTGCCCATTTATAAGAAATTAAAAATTAATCGTTTGATTTTATCCTGTATCGTCGCTTTAAGTGTAGGGCCGATGCACTTAGTGCCTTGGTCGGGAACATCCGCAAGAGCCATTTCTACTTTAAAGTCGGATGCAGTACATATTTTTAATCCGAACATTCCTGCGATTATTGGCGGTATTTTGTGGGTACTGTTTGTAGCTTATATTTTAGGAAAAAAAGAAAGAACAAGATTAGGCGTTATTGATTTAAGCTATCATCATACTGAAAATTTAAGTGCAGATGAAAAAATATTAAGAAGACCCAATTTGATTTGGTTTAATGCCCTGATAACGATTGGCTTAATTATCGGTTTGATGAAAGGATTTATTCCAGCACCCGTATTATTTATTGTAGCAAGTATGTTAGCTTTGATTGTCAATTATCCAAAACTTGCCGAACAACAAAAAGTAATGCGTGGACATGGTATGAATATCTTTTTGGTGTCGAGTATGATTTTTGCCGCAGGTATTTTTTCTGGAATACTCACAGGTTCAAAAATGATTGATGCGATGGCAACTGAATTAGTTTCTTTAATTCCCGAACATCATGCTAATTTATTACCTGTTCTAACGGCAATTACCAGCTTACCTGCCAGTATGTTGTTTACGCCAGATGCTTATTATTTTGGGGTTGTGCCAATACTTAGTCAAACGGCAACACAGTTTAATATGGATGCACTTGAAATTGGTAGAGCAGCATTGTTAGGACAAATGACCGTAGGATTTCCCATCAGTCCACTTACCGCATCTACTTTTCTATTAGTAGGACTTTCGGAAGTAGATTTAGGGGAACATCAACGATTTACTTTTAAATGGGCATGGGGAACAACTATCGTGATGACAATAATTGCTTTATTAACAGGTTCAATTCATATCTAAGTAGTAAGAAAAATGAAAGAGAAAATTAGAATAGGATGTGGAGCAGGTTTTTCTGGAGATAGAATTGAGCCTGCTGTTATTTTAGCAGAACGGGGAGCATTAGATTATTTAGTGCTGGAATGTTTAGCAGAAAGAACGATTGGTTTAGCACAGAAACGCAAATTACAAGATGCTATCAAAGGTTATGACCCATTGTTAGAAAAAAGAATTTCAAGTTTGTTGCCACATCTTGTAAAAAACAAAATTCGCCTAATTACCAATATGGGAGCGGCGAACCCTGAAGAAGGGGCAAAGAAAATTATAGAAATTGCCCGAAAACAAGGTTATACTATCAAAGTAGCGGCAGTAGCAGGCGATGACGTATTAGAAAAATTGAGTGCAGAAGCTTCAAAGTTTCCAATTATTGAAGACAAAACTAAAACATTAGCCGATTATGAGGTCATTTCTGCCAATGCTTATTTAGGTGTTGAAGGTATTGTGAAAGCCTTGGAAGCGGAGGCACAGATTATTATTACAGGCAGAGTTTCAGACCCGTCACTTTTTCTTGCTCCAATGATTCATGAATTTGCTTGGGCAAGTGATAATTATGATTTAATGGGAAAAGGCTCTGTGATTGGTCATTTATTAGAATGTGCAGGACATATTTGTGGAGGATACTTCGCCGACCCATTGACAAAACCCATTGAAAATATGGATACACTCGGACATCCATTTGCAGATGTATTTGCTGACGGTAGAGCCATTATTAGTAAAGTAACAGGAACAGGTGGAGAAATTAATTTGCAAACAGCAAAAGAACAATTACTTTATGAAGTAATCAATCCTTATCAATATTTTACGCCAGATGTAATTGCTGATTTTACAAGTGTACATTTAGAAGAAATTGCTAAGAATCAGATTGCTGTAAGTGGAGGAGGAGGTGCTGTAAAACCAGAAACGTATAAAGTAAGTGTTGGTTATAAAGCATTTTATCAAGGAGAAGGAGAAATTTCTTACTCAGGACCAAACGCTTTAGGAAGAGCTACCTTAGCAGGTGATATTTTGAATAAAAGAATTGGACATCAATTTGAAGATTTCAGAATTGATTATATTGGTGTAAATTCTGTTTTTAGAAAAAACTCAAGTCTTATCAATGCAAAAGCAGAGCATATTCAAGAAGTAAGAGTAAGAGCCGCTGGAAAAGTAAAAACAGCCGAAGAAGCTGCAATCATCGGTGAAGAAGTCGAAGCACTTTACACAAATGGCCCAGCAGCAGGCGGAGGAGTAAGAAAATTTGTCAATGAAGTAATAGGCATTGTTTCTGTATTGATAGATAGAAAGAGTATTGAAGCCACAGTTAAAATTTTTGAAGCATGAAACTTTATGAAATAGCCCACAGCCGTGCAGGAGACAAAGGAAATACCCTGACACTTTCATTGATTCCTTATCAAGCATCAGATTATAGAATGCTCTGTGAAAATATTACGGCAGAAAAAGTAAAAGCACATTTATCAGAAATTGTTTCTGGCGAAATAATTCGTTACGAAATGCCCAATATTGCTTCACTTTTATTTGTTTGTCAGAATGCTTTATTGGGTGGCGTTACTACTTCTTTAGCAATGGACACGCATGGCAAAACTTTGAGTTATGCTTTATTGGAGATGGAAGTATAGTTGAAAGCGTTGAGTTGAGAAGAATATAATTTCATTGAAATAAAAACCATAAAAAAATGACACATAAAGCATCTTTGAGCGGTTTTGTAAAAGTAACAACCATTATTATTAATACAATGTTTGTACTTACTTTTATAGGCTTCTTTACTTTTTTGAAGGATTCTGGGAAAGAGTTTCAGATTGTAACTGGAACTATTTTTTTCTTAGTTTTTGTAATTACGTACTCTTTGCGACCAATACATTATACTATCACAGAAAATCAATTGATAATTCATCGCTTATATAAGGATGTGGTGATTGAAAAAACGGACATCAAAAGTGTAAGTATATTAGATGAAAAAAAGTTAGAATGGTCTATCCGAACTTTTGGAGTTGGCGGTTATTATGGTTTCTTTGGGAAATTTGCTAATACACAAATGGGAAATATGACTTGGTACGCCACACGAAAAGATAATACTGTATTGATACTCACGGAAGAAAATGAAAAGATAATTATCACACCGAATGAGCCAGAAGCTTTTGTAGTGGATTATTATAAGTTATGAGCTATAAGCTGTGAGCCTTGAGCTTTTTTTTGAGGCTTATAGTTATATTTGTTTAGCAAATTCTTTTCAAAATTCTAAAAAAAGCTTGTGGCTCATAGCTCACAGCTAAAAACTAAACAGCTTAAAACGCATGGCTCAAAATTCAAAACTAATCACCAAAACGTTTATTCTTGTATTCCTACTTATCAGTACGCTCGGTGCTTCAGCACAGCGTAAAAGAAAAGATTACCTTGTTACGATAGAAACCCCTTTTGGCACAATGCACGCAGTTTTGTATGATGAAGCTATCCAGCATAAAAAGAACTTCTTGAAATTGGTAGAGGATAAATTTTATGATGATTTACTTTTTCATAGAGTCATTCAAAGTTTTATGATACAAGGAGGAGACCCAGCATCTAAAAATGCAAAAGAAGGTATAATGTTAGGTGAAGGAGATGTTGGCTACCAAGTACCTGCTGAAATTACGCCAACGCTATTTCATAAAAAGGGAGCTTTGGCAGCGGCACGTGATAACAATCCTGCAAAAGCTTCATCAGGTTGTCAGTTTTATATCGTTCAAGGAAAAGTGTGGGATGATAATACACTGAGTAAACAAATGGCGAGAAGTCCACAACGGACTTATACCGATGAACAAAAAAATGTTTACAAAACCATTGGAGGCACTCCACATTTGGATGGAAACTATACGGTATTCGGACAAGTGATAGATAATTTGTGGGTAATTGATTCTGTTGCTAAACAAAAAACTGATAAAAATAACCGTCCTTTAAATGATGTAAAGATGAAAATTACTTGTAAAAAAATGAGAAAAAAGAAGATTACAAAGCTTTTTTCTTATCAGTTTTAGTGATAGAAGTATAGACCAAACTGATATTCAAATGACTGTTTTTGGTGAAGATTGGTAGTCGAACTTAAAATTATACGTTACCATAGATTAATTTTTAATTTTTTTGAAAAAAATAACTCAAAATAAATGTTCAGAAATTGTACACGTACTGAGTTTTGCCAAAGTATTTTCTTTTAGAAAAGTTTAAATTCTTCGTTTATCGTTAAAATAAAAGAGAAAACCCTTAAATTTCTCGACTCCCAATAGAAGTTTAGTAGATAATACTTAATCGAATAATGTATTAATTGGTATAGTATTTGTAATGTTAAGAGCAAATACTTAACAGTATTTATATCTATTAAATAACACATTATCATATTAAACTCTTGTCCGAAAGGGCATCATTCAAAATGAAAACAAAAATACTTTCAGCGGTTCTTGGTCTGGGACTAATGATTTCAAGTTGTACCTCTGAGCTATTAACAAACGACTCTACGAATACGGATATTACTTCTCTTACCGTTCCAACAAGTTTTGATTGGAAAACTACTCGTGAAATCAATTTCAGTGTAAAAGTAAGTGACATTCGTTTCAAAGATGCTATCCATGTAATTTCGATTTACAACGACGACCCAGCAACAGGCGTAGCCGCTTTATCAAAAGGAGCCGCAAGTACTTCAAGTCCTTTCACTTCTAAAATTTCGATTGCTTCAAAAGTAAAAACGGTTTATATCGTAAAAACTGCTCCAGACGGAACAAAAGTAACGCAGAAAGTAACGCTTGATACAAATCCTCAAATCTCTGTATCAATTGGTGCTACTTCATCAGGAAGAATTGCTTCATTTGGTACAAGTGAATATATTACTGCTGCTGTTTTAGAAGACAGTCCTGATTGTAGTTCTGGTTGTGATTTTACAGTAAATGAAAAAACTTCTGATAAAAACATTACACTTGATTCTAAGACAGTTTGTTTGACAGGAAGTAACTATTCAGTAAATGTAAACACAAACAATTTGAACGGTGGAACTTTAAGAATTTGCGGTACAGGTATTACTGTTAATAACATGAATCTTCAAAACAACGCTAAGTTCAACGTTGTAATTACAAGTTCAGGTTCGGCAACATTCAATAATATGAACTGGGATTCTCCAAATGTTACTTTCAAAAACTTTGGAACAGTTACTTTCCCTAATAATTTAATCGTTGGTGGTACATTAACGAACTACGGAACAATTAACGCAAACTCTGAATTACAGACTCGTAAAGGTTCAACGATTGTAAACGAAAAAGTAATCATCGTAAAAGGTTCTTCTCCTTTAGATGGAGCAATGACTAATAATGGTGAAATTACTTTCAACGGTGAAGTAAGATTAAATTCATCTGGACAAACAATTACTAACAACAGTAAAATGATTGCCAATGGAAATTTCATCGTTAACAGCAGTACTACATTAACAAACAATGGCTACATGACTGCTAATTCAATGCAAATCAATAGCTCTGGTACTGTGAATAACAAATGTCAGTTGATTATTAAAACTGATTTAGGGGTTGACCAAACACTTAATAACAATAGTTATGTATATGTTGGTGGTTTCACAAGATTGAATAGCTCTGGTACTGTGAATTTATTTAATGGTGCTTTCTTCACTACGAATACTTCAAGTTATGATGGAAAAATCACAGGTTCAGGCTCAGATTATTCTTTGTTCAAAGTTCGTTCTTCTGTGCAGAACATCAATAATGGAAATCCTTATAAACTTACAGGTACGGTTCAACTTTCTGAACCAAGCGGTAAGTTAGATGCGAAGTTTATCGACAAAGATGCAAAATATACAACTGACGGAGGTATTTATATTGCTAAAACAGAATGTAATGAAGGAAATGGTGATGCTCCAGTAACGGCTAAAGATTCTGACAAAGATGGTATTATCGACTCAGAAGATAATTATCCAAACGACGGAAGTAAAGCATTTGACAACTACTCGACACCATCGACCGTTGCTTTTGAAGACCAATGGCCAAACTTAGGTGACTACGATATGAACGACGTGGTACTTGCTTACAAATATCAAATTGTCACCAATGCTAAAAATAATGTTGCTCAAGTAATTGCTAAATATACTTTACAAGCTGCTGGTGGTGCTTATGAAAATGGTGCAGGTGTTCAGTTTGAATTACCAAGCGGTTCAATTAAAAACTTTAGCTCAAGCACTGGTTCAGAAGTAGAGGGTGGTCAGAAAAAAGTTGTAGTAATTCTTTTCAAAAATAGTGTTAAAGAATTGGGTGCTTGGAATACCATTCCAGCACAAGGAGTTGTAGCTTCAAAAAGTTATTCATTTAGCTTTGATGTTGTAGATGGACCATCAATCTCAACTTTTGGTATTGGTTCATACAATCCATTCATTTGGAATAACTCAGCAAATTTTGGTAGAGGTTACGAAACGCACTTGATGGGTAAAGAACCAACCGATTTGATGAATACAAAATTGTTCGGAACAGCTTACGATAACTCGACTGGAACAAATTACTATCGTACATCAGGTAATTTACCTTGGGGAATTGAAATTGCAACTGATAATTTCAAATATCCATCAGAAAACAAAATGATTACTGCTGCCTACTGGTACTTTGCTACTTGGGCAACTTCAGGTGGAGCATATCGTACAGACTGGTACTCAAATACAGAAGCTGGTTACAGATACACGCCTTATATCTTTAATCCATAAGATAGAGATAGTTAAATCGAATTAATACTGAAAAGTGAATAGGGGAATAAAGGAATACTTAAATCCCTATTCACTTTTTTATTGATAGAAATAATAATAACCTAAGTGCCCCGAATAAATCCCTATTCATTTTAAATTTTTGATTACTACTAACTCAACCAAATCATGAGAACTAAACTTTTACCTATCGCCCTCATACTGAGCTTGATTACTGCTGCCTGTACCTCTGAACTTGTCACCAACGACACCAACAAGACAGACATTACTGCTTTAAATGTACCTGCCGGATTCGACTGGAAAACAACCCGAGATGTCACGCTAAATATTAAAGTAAGTGATATTCGTTTCAAAAGTGCCAGCCATGTTGTTTCTGTTTACACTGCTGACCCAATAACGGGAGTCGCTCCGCTTTCAAAAGGAGCTGCAAGTACAGCCAATCCATTTGTCACTAAAGTTTCTATTGCAACGAAAACAAAAACTTTGTTTGTTGTAAAAACTGCACCAGATGGTACAAAAATTACACAAAAAGTTACTTTAGATACCAATCCAACGGTTAATCTTTCTTTAGGAGCTGTTTCTTCTGGTAGAGTAAGTGTTTTTGAAAATCTTTCAGAAAAAAATGTAGTTGCAGAAGCAAGTCCAAATTGTAGTACAGGCTGCGATGTTTCGATTGATGAAAATACTGCCAATAAAAATATTACACTTGATGGCAAAACCGTTTGTTTGACAGGTAGCAATTATAGCGTTACGGTAAGTTCAATCAGTAGCGGAGGAACTTTAAGAATTTGCGGAACGAATATTACGGTAAATAACTTAAAACTTGATGGTAGTTTATACTATACCGTTATTGTTACAAATACTGGTTCAGCTACTTTCAATAATTTTTCATGGCTTTCATCAAGTGCTTCACTTAAAAACTTCGGAACGCTCGATATTCCCAATACTTCTTTCCTAACATTATCAGGAAGTTTATACAACGACGGAACAATCAATTTCACTAATTCAGTGGGTGTTGGAAGTAGAGCTTCTTTTTTAAATAATAAAAAAATTACGATAAAAGGCGATTTCAGTCCTTTTTCAACCACTACCAATAATGGTACAATTGAGGCAGACGGTAGTACATCTTTGAGTTCAGCTGGAATTAGCTTTACCAATAATGGTACTTATAAAATTAAAGGTGCTTTGGTGGTAACAAGTACGACGACATTGACTAATAATGGGTATATTTCTGTCAACAGTATGAAGATTATCAATTCTGGAAAAGTATTTAACAAATGTCAGTTAATCATTAATACAGATTTTTTAATTGAAAATATGTTGAGCCTTGATAGTTATATCTATGTTGGTGGCAATACTGAAATTAGCGGAAGAGCTATATTTTGGATGAACAATGGTTCTTTGTTTGTAACTAAAGTATTAAAAACATTTGATGGTCATGTAGATGGACAAGGTACAAGTTATTCTTTGTTCAAGGTTCTTAATAGCTCGCCAAATCTTGATGGAGGAAAAGCTCCGAAGATTACAGGAATGATACAGTACTCTGAACCAAGTGGAACAATGTTAGCCAAACATTTTGATGCTAATGCAAAATCAACAACTGACGGAGGTATCTATATTCCTAAAACAGAGTGTAATGCAGGAAACGGCGAAGAACCTGTAGTGGCTAAAGATTCTGACAAAGATGGTATTATTGACTCGGAAGATAGTTATCCAAATGATGCAGATAAAGCCTTTGATAGTTATTCAACACCATCAACCGTTGCTTTTGAGGACCAATGGCCAAACTTAGGTGACTACGATATGAATGATGTGGTACTTTCTTACAAATATCAAATTGTAACAAATGCCAAAAACAAAGTAGCCAAAGTAATTGCTAATTATACTTTACAGGCTTCTGGTGGTAGCTATGACAACGGAGCAGGGATTCAATTTGAATTACCAAGTGGTTCAATTAAGAACTTTAGCTCAAGTACTGGTGCTGAAGTAGAAGCTGGTCAGACGAATGCGGTTGTATTATTATTTAAAAATAGTTCAAAAGAGTTGGCAGCTTGGAATACCATTCCGACACAAGGAGCGGTAGCCACAAAAAGTTATTCATTTAGCTTTGATGTGGTTGACGGGCCATCAATAGAAACTTTTGGTATTGGTTCATACAATCCATTTATTTGGAATAACTCAGCAAATTTTGGCAGAGGTTACGAAACGCACTTGGTCGGCAAAAAACCAACTGATTTAATGAATACCAAATTGTTTGGAACAGCTTCGGATAATTCAACCGGTACTAATTACTATCGTACATCAAGTAATTTACCTTGGGGGATTGAAATAGCAACTGATAATTTCAAGTATCCATCAGAAAATAAAATGATTACAGCGACCTACTGGTACTTTGCTACTTGGGCAACTTCAGGTGGAGCTTATCGTACCGATTGGTATTCAAATACTGAAGCTGGTTACAGATACACACCTTATATTTTTAATCCGTAGCAGATTTATTTTCATAAAAAAGGCTCAAGAAATCAATTCTTGAGCCTTTTTTTATTCATTAAGCTTCAATTTCTACCAAAGCTTGCATACTTCCTGTTTCCATATATTGAATGTACCAGTCGAATGCTTCTTTCAAAAGATGCGGCGTTTGTCCTCCATTTTCACAAGCTCTTTGAAAGTAATCTTTTAAATGTGGTTTATATATTGGATGTGAACAGTTTTCAATAATTTCAATTGCCCTTTCTGTCGGAGCAAGTCCTCGTAAATCAGCCAAACCATGTTCTGTGACGATAATATCAACGTCGTGTTCGGAGTGGTCAACATGAGCAACCATCGGAACAATGTGTGAAATTCTGTCTTCTTTTGAAATTGAAGGCGTTACAAAAATGCTTAAATAAGCATTTCTTGCAAAATCACCAGAACCTCCAATCCCATTCATGATTTTTGAACCACAAAGATGTGTAGAGTTTACGTTTCCATAAATATCGCAGTCGATGGCGGTGTTGATGGCAATCACCCCCAATCTTCTAATTACTTCGGCTGCATTACTAATCGCTTGTGGTCTTAAAAGAATTTTATCTCTATAAAAATCGAAATTATTAAATATTCTTTCATAGCATTCAGCCGAAACAGTAATGGAGGAGGCTGAGGCAAAACTCACTTTTCCTGCATCTATTAAATCAAAAGTACTGTCTTGTAATACTTCTGAATACATCGTTAAGTCTGAAAAATCACTTTCGATAAATCCTTCTAAAATAGCATTGGCAATTTTTCCGATACCTGCTTGAAGTGGTAAAAGGTTTTTGCTTAATCTACCAGCCTTTACTTCATTTTGCAAAAAATCAATTAAATGTTTAGCAATGGCTTTTGTTTTTTCATCAGGCAAAGCCACAAGGGCTGGACTATCTGGTAAATCAGTAAAAACGACTCCAATAACTTTACTTATATCTAAAGGAACGAAATCTGTACCAATGCGTGTATGTGACTCCGTTATAGGAATGGCTGTTCGGATTGGATGTTCTTGTAAGTAATAAATA
Organism: Arcicella rigui; assembly: GCF_034929435.1. NCBI lineage: Bacteria > Pseudomonadati > Bacteroidota > Cytophagia > Cytophagales > Flectobacillaceae > Arcicella > Arcicella rigui. The sequence continues at coordinate 15,872 of NZ_JAYFUM010000004.1, read as the reverse complement.
TCGTGTATGCCTTGAATACTGGTTGGAATCGAGAGGTTGACTTCAAGAATTACTTTTTTTGCTCGGGCAATAAAAGTGGCAGAGTTTCCAACTGAGGTGGTAAGTACTAAACTTCCGTCTTCATTGATTTTTGCTACTTCTACAATGGCAATATCAATTTCAGGTAAATGTTTATTATCAATTAATTCGGCTGTTTCGCTTAAATGTTGGTCGATAAAAAGTACTTCTCCCGAATTAATATGTTTTCTTAAAACTGGGTCAGATTGAAAAGGCATTCTTTTCGCAAGAATATTGTTTTCAGCTAAATGTCCATCAATATCATGTCCCAAGGAAGCACCCGAAAGCAAAGTAATCGCTAAATTTTCATTTAAAGTTCTGTCAGCTAAAGCTTGAAGTACAGCTTTGCTGTCGGCTGCTTTTGTAAAACCACTTGTGCCAATTACCATTCCTTTGGTAATAAAATTGGCAGCTTCTTGTGCAGAAATCACTTTTCCGAGCAAGTCGGGGCATTGAATACGATTTTTGTGCATAGTATTTTAGAGAATTTATAAAACCCTAAGTGCTTTTTTGCACTTAGGGCGATGATTAATAAATGCTGATGAAATATAATATGCCAAAATTACGGGCTATTCAGAACTTGAAAGATGACAAAAATCACTTGATTTTCTGCTTTTCGACACCTTCGTTGGTAATGATTACAGGTTTAATCAAGCCATTTTCATCAAAAAACATTTTATCAATACAAGTAACTCTTGAGTTTCCGTCGGTTTCTGTCAATGGTCTTCTGTGGTAAATCATGTACCAATCTTTGGTTGTAGGATTTTGAATAACCGAATGATGTCCTGCTCCAGTAGCAATTTTAGGGTCTTGTTGTAAAATTTTCCCAATTCTTTTAAATGGCCCAAAAGGTGAATCCGAAATGGCATAAGCTACGCTATAATTAGGGCCTGTCCAGCCACCTTCCGACCACATAAAGTAATATTTACCATCTTTTTTAAACATAAATGGCCCTTCTACATAGTTTTCTGGAGTAATTTCCTTAAAAATACTTCCATCATTATAAGGAATAAAACCAGTAAAGTCTTTTTTCAGATGAGCAATGTTGCAATGTTTCCAGCCGCCATAAATCAAATAATATTCATCATTATCTTTAAAAATAAACTGGTCGATTGGTTGAGCTCCATTGTGAAATTTATCAATCAAAGGTTTTTTAAGGTAATCTTTGAAAGGGCCAGCAGGTTTGTCAGCCACCGCTACACCGATTCCTCCGTACTCATTATCACTTTGAATATCGTTTGCACCAAAAAATAAAAAATACTTTCCATCCTTTTGAATAATCGAAGGAGCCCAAACGGCACGTTTTGCCCATTTTACGTTAGAAGTATCAAGAATTTTTGAATGTTTTGTCCAAGTAACTAAATCTTTTGAAGAAAAAGCATCAAAAAATACTTGTTTGTCGTAAGGAGCAGAGTAAGTGGGATAAATCCAGTACTCGTTGCCAAAAATGATACCTTCGGGGTCGGCATACCAGCCAGTGAAAAGAGGATTTCCAGAAGTCCTTTTGTTTTGTGAAAATGTACTTTCTGAAAAAAGTAAGAGTACAGTGAATAAAAGTAAATGTTTCATAATTTTTTCTTGGATAAAAGAGTGTTTAATTAAACGAAATGGAGAAATGTAAATGCTGAAAATTCACTAAGCGGAGGATTATGAAATTTCGTTTTCTACTCATCGCCATTGAAGCAAATGTAATAGCTTTTTTAGAAGTACTTATCCGCCTTTTGATTTTGCTCTGAAAATGCGGAAATTTGTAAAAAACATTATTTTATACTCTAATTTTCATCAATTTAATCTTTATTAAGAAATGCACATTGCCGTTACTGGAAACATAGGAGCAGGGAAAACATCTTTAGCAAAAAAATTAGCAGACCATTTTGGTTGGGAAGTATTTTATGAAGCCGTAGAGGGAAATCCTTATTTAGCTGATTTTTATGAAGATATGCCTCGTTGGGCTTTTCACTTGCAATTGTATTTCTTGAAAAGTCGATATGAACAAGTAATGCAAATTCAGCGGTCAAACAAAAGAATTATTCAAGACCGAACCATTTATGAAGACGCTTACATTTTTGCCAAGAATTTACATCGCTCTGGCGTGATGTCTGAAAATGACTATACTACTTATAAAGGAATTTTCGATTTGATGATGTCGAATGTGAAAGCTCCCGACCTTACGATATACCTAAAGGCTGATTTGCCTAAACTGATTTCACAAATAAAAAAGCGTGGACGTGATTTTGAAAGTAATATTCCTATCGAATACCTAAAAGACCTCAATGCACATTACGAAGAATTTACCGAAAATTATACTTATGGTAAAATCTTGATTTTGGATGTAAATGATATGGATTATTTGAATAACCCCGACGATTTGAACATAGTTATCCAAAAAGTGGATAAAGCCTTAATTTATGAGAAGGTTTAATTTTTTGGCAATAGGCGATAGGCTTTAGGCAAAAAAAAAGAAAAAGCAAAATTTAGTCTAAAGCCTACGACTTACAGCCTATTATCGGCTTTTTAATTCTTTCTACGAAAATATTCGTAATAAAATTTGCTATTACGAATATTTTCGTAGTATATTTGTTACGAAAATATTCGTAGCAAATAAAATATAATATGGAAGGTATCAAACCAACAGAGTCGGAATTAGAAATCCTGCAAGTACTTTGGACATTGGGCAAAGCCAGTGTTCGGCAGGTAAATGACGAACTTTCAAAAGTTCGTGATATTGGCTATACCACAACGCTAAAGTTATTGCAAATCATGTTTGATAAAAAACTGGTTTCAAGAACCGAGGAGGGAAGGTATCATGTCTATGAAGCAGCAGTAAGCGAGCAAGCAACGCAACAATTATTGGTTGACAAATTTGTTGACACCGCTTTTCGTGGTTCGGCAATGAAATTAGTGATGCAAGCTTTAGGAAATCATCAAGCTTCACAAGAAGAATTAGATGCAATCAAAAAGTTGATTGCATCAATGGAACAACAGTCTTAATTATGAATGATGAGTTATAAATTATGAATATTAAATGCTGATATTGAGTTTTTAACTCAAATAACAGTATTGTTTGTTTCATAATGAAGGACATTCATACAGCCCTAATTCAAAACTCATCACTCATAATTCATAACTAAAAATAACCTCTTATCAAATCCATGCAAAATTTATTAATTTTTTTCCCCGAAAATGTAATGTCAGCAATGGGCTGGACTTTACTTCATTCTCTTTGGCAAATTGTAGTGATTGCCATTTTATTAAAAGGCGTTTTTTATTATAAAAAACAGTCCGCTCATGCCAAATACTGGTCAGGCATCGGGAGTTTAGTTTTACAAAGCTTACTTTCAGTACTTACTTATTTTTTGGTCTTCGAGAATCATTCAACCATCAGCACTTATGAAAGTTCTCAGATTTTAGCCGCTTTAAAACCCTCAACAAGTAACCAAGTTCAAAGTGTAGCAAATGATACTTTCAGTTTTTGGACGGTTTTAACGAATTTCCTCTCAGCTAATTTAAGCATATTCGTAAAAGTATGGGTGCTTGGAATTTTAGTACTTTCAGTACGATTAATGGGTGGATATTTTTACACAGAACAATTGCGTTGGAAGCATACTAAAGTAATTAAAGGCAATACTTTGGCTACTTTTGAGGCTTTGTTAGAAAAAATCAACATCAACAAAGGCGTAAATTTATTAGAGTCATCTTTGGCAAGTAGTCCGATGACTATAGGTTTTTTACAACCTGTTATTCTTTTACCAGTGGGTTTACTAACAGGTTTATCAAATATAGAATTGGAAGCTATTTTAGCTCATGAGTTGGCACATATCAAAAGACATGATTATTTGGTAAATATCATTCAGTCGTTGGTAGAAATTATATTCTTTTTTCACCCAGCTATTTGGTGGATTTCATCTCGTATTCGTGAAGAAAGAGAAAATTGCTGTGATGATTTAGCCGTTCAGCTTTGTGGTAGTAATATTCATTTGGCTAAAGCTCTTACCAAAGTAGAAATTTTTCAACAGCAACCTATTAGTACTTTGGCAATGGGTTTTGCAGGAAAAAAACAAAGTTTGTTGGGCAGAATTCAAAGAATTTTGGGTGTTCAAAAAGCCAATTCGGTAAACCATGCAGGAATTATTCTGACAGGAATGTTGGTTTTGATGAGTGTTTTGGTTCTAAGTTTACCAACGGCTGATGCTCAGACCGTTCCTGCACCACCAAAACCGCCAAAAAGACCAGCTCCGCCAAAAGCTCACAAAAATGTTACTCATACTTTCTCGGGGAATGATATGCAAATTCATAACGGACAAGTATTTGTGAATGGTGTAAAAATACCGCTTTCTGAAAATGATAGTATTGCACTTTCAAAAGAGTTAAAAGCGATTGATGAGTTACAAGAACAAATGAAACCTCATCAAGAAGAAATGGAAAGTTTGTCAAAACAGATGAATGAGTTCAGCGTTAAAATGGAATCAGAATCAAAACCTATGAGTGTGTTTTCTGATAAAATGTCAAAATTAGGGACTGAATTAGGCAAATTAGGGGAAAAGCAAGCTACCCTTGCTACTCGAATGATTCATTTGAAAGAAGGTTCTCAAGCAATGAAAGATGCTCAATTGCAATCAGAGCAGATTGAAAAGCAAATGAATGAATTGTCTCGTCAGATGGAAGTTGAAGGAAAGAAAATGGATGAAGTTGGTCGCAGAATGGATTTGAATGCCGCACCGATGGATAGCTTAGGGAGATTGATGGACAAAGCCGCCAAACCAATGGAAGCGATAGGCAAAGAAATTGAAAAACATGCTTTGGCTATTGAAAAGATTTTACCTGAGCAGGCAAAAGTTTCAAGAAAAAGTCGTAGAAGTAGAATTTCTCCTGCTGATGCTCCTGAACCACCTTCGCCAGCAACTCCACCAGCACCACCTGCTGCTCCTAAAGCACCCAGTAAGCTTGATTAAGAATATATTTAATAAAAAAATCCCTCTTTGGTTTTCCAGAGAGGGATTTTTTATCTGTGACAATGAGGAGACTCGAACTCCTACAGGATTACTCCCACTACCACCTCAAAGTAGCGTGTCTACCAATTCCACCACATTGCCTTTTGATGGTGCGAAATTAAAGATTTTTTACTTAATTGCAAAGAATTTCGGGAGGAGGAAAGTCTATCTTTTTAAGAATAAGTTTTAACTCTTTGAGAATCAATCATATTAAACAGCATAAAAATAAATATTATTACAATGGCATTAGAATTTGAAGGTAGTTTGATAAAAGTACTGTCGGAAGTGAGTGGTCAAGGGAAAAATGGTGTATGGGTAAAGCAAGATTTTATTCTTGAAACTGCTGACCAATATCCTAAAAAAGCTTGCTTTACTGCTTGGGGAGACAAGACCGCAGACTTAAAAACATTTTCTTTGGGTGATAAGTTGAAAGTAACTTTCAGCGTGGAATCTCGTGAATACAACGAGCGTTGGTACACAGATTTACGTGCTTATAGAATTGAAGCCGCTGGCGAAGGTTCGGTTTCATCAACACCTGCTCCAGCTCCGAGAGCGAGTAGTCCCGCACCTCGTCCTTCAGCTCCTGTGGCTGATTTACCTTCTTTCAGCGAAGACGACCAAGATTTACCTTTCTAAAAAAAATTGGGTGTTAATTCAACAATTAACACCCAATGATTAAGCTATTTTCAAGGCTTTTGAACAAAGCCACTCTGGACGAGTAGTAGTAACTTTGGCTCTGAGTTCATTCAAAATGGAATATAAACCAAAATAAGTACGGTTGATATAAAGTCCATGCTGAGAACCACGAGCTACTTTTGATTTTCTAAGTTCTTCTAAATTTTGAAGTTTTTCAGCATATAGATAAACACTCTCAAAATAGTCGTCGTCGGCAAAATCGAACTCTTCTACGGCAAATGGCTTTCCTAACAAATAAATCATTTCTTTGAACAATTCAGTAAAGAACTTTGCTTCCTTATCAGTATCCGATTTTGTAATAAAATCTAAGGTTTTGAAAATTTGTACTGTTCGCTCTTCATCTTCCAAAGTATCGAAATTAATCAAAGCAAAATAATTGTCGTAAAATTCATCGTTGATTACTTTGATACATCCAAAGTCAATCACACCCATTGTTCCATCTTCACGCATTAAAAAATTACCTGGATGCGGGTCGGCGTGTACTTGTCTGAGTGTATGAATTTGAAAATCGTAAAAATCCCAAAGTAACTGCCCAATTTGATTTCTAACTTCTTGTGAAGGATTTGTCTTTAAAAATTCATTTAAGTGAAAACCTTTCAACCAGTCCATCGTCAGAATTTTATCACAAGAATACTCAGGATAGTATTTCGGGAAAAACAAACCTTCGATATGTGAGCAAGCTTCTGAAATTTCAACCGAGCGTTTTAGCTCTAAATGATAATCCGTTTCTTCAATGAGTTTTTCAGCTACTTCACCCATGTATCTATCAACATCATTTTCATTCAAGCCGAACATGGCAATAGCAATGGGACGAATCATTTTCAAATCACTTCCAATACTTTCTGAAACACCCGGGTATTGAATTTTTACCGCTAAATCAATTCCATCTTTTGTAGCTTTATGCACTTGACCAATAGAAGCAGCATTACTGGCGTTCATTTCAAAAGTATCAAAAAGTTCTTGAGGTGTTTTGCCAAAATGTTTTTTAAAGGTTTTCATTACTAAAGGCCCAGATAGGGGAGGTGCTGAATATTGCGACATTGCAAATTTCTCTCTGTAAGCTCTTGGCAACATTCCTTTGTCCATACTCAACATTTGTGTAACTTTGAGGGCTGAACCTTTCATTTCACTTAATGAAGAATAAATGTCGCTGGCATTATCTTGATGTAACTCGTCTCTACTAATAGATGGGTCAATAATTTTCTTAACGTTATGTTTTAAATAGTTACCACCGATTTTTACACCTGTTTGTACAAACTTTGTAGCTCTTGCTACTTTGGAGGTTGGGATTGAGTTTTGCTCTTTCATAAGAATAGAAAAAATCTATATCAATAGTTGAGTTTTCAGCACATTACAAGATGTATTTTTGTTAAATACTTGACTATCAATTTGCTTATGGTGCTTATGCTCAATTATTAATTAATATTGATTTTTTGATTATCGGTTTTGATAAATAAATTTTGCGAAGTCTAACACAGAATCGAGAGCCGTAGAACCTAACAAATCAAACGAAGTATTGACTGATTTTTCAATCATGGCATCAGTTTGTTCAAAGCCTTTGGTTTTGTCTTTCACCCAAAAATCTATAATCATTAAGAACTGTAACCAGAAAGCATCTGGATAGCGTTCGTCTAAAAATTTTCTGGCTTGTACTTCTCTACTCTCTTTTCCCTCCAACACAAGGTCTTTTGTATAATCTTTGAAAGCGTTTTTTAAATCTGTCATAAAGACAGGGGTTTTCAATTTTCGCTTGTCAATGAGTCGCCAAGTTTGTGAAGCGTAGCTTCTATGTTGTTTCAAAACTTCAATCCATGTGTAGTAAAATGCTAAAAGTTTTTCACGAACACTGTATGTTTCATATACACTTTCTGATTCGATTTTCTTTTTTGTTTCTTCAAAAAAACCGAGCCAAATGGCACTTTCTAATAATTCAAAAGAGTTGAAATGGTCGTAAAATTCACTCTCATTCATTTTCAACTTTTTTGTAAAAGCATAAACTGAAGCTGGTTGAGTTCCATTTTCAAGGAAGTACTCAATGTATGCGTGTTTGATTTTTTCTACTTTTTCCATGTTATCACTACATTCAAATCAAATTGATAGCCTTTATTGTGTTATTATATAAAAGGATAACAAGTATTTAAAAAGCATTGTTTCTAAATAGTAGAATTATTCGAGTAATTAAGGTTGGATTAAGATTTTTTGTGAAACACTTTCGCTTTCAGTTGACACATTTATGATATATTGTCCTTCACGAAGGCTTTCGTTCTTGAGATTGATAAAATTACTTTTCTGTTTTTGAAGGCTCTCTTCTTGGAGTAATCTACCTTGAAAATCAAAAAGTCGAATAAGTAAGTTTTGTTCTCCTTTAAAAGTAGTTCTCAAGCGGATACTTTTACCTGTACTCACTGGATTAGGTTCAATATTAATACTTAACTTATCTGTTTCTCCCAGTGGTTCTATGTTATTAAGTAAAGCCTGTCTTTTGATACTTAGACTCAGAGCTGCTCGGCTTCTACTTTTTTGGTCATTTGTAAAAATATTCATACATCTGTCAGGCGAATAATCCATATAATTTTCAATCATATTGGTTACACGTACTACACAAGATGAAGTCATTTTATCGCATGAAGTAGTAAGATTTAATTTCTCAATTTGTGGCGTATCGTTACAGTAATCAGTACCACATTCTTCATCACCATTGGGGTGTAATAAACCCAACCAATGTCCAATTTCATGGGTAGTGGTTCTTCCTAAATTATAGGTGGATGACAAAGTACCACAACAAGTACCAAAATTTCGGTAGTCAATTAAAACTCCATCAAAAAGCTCCATCTCAGCAATGTCTTGAGAAGTACCTCCTAAGCCATCCAATTTGCTGTCATAAGGAAAACTGGCATAGCCAATTACACCATTGAGTCCTTTTAGCACCCAAATATTAAGATACCTTTCGGAATCCCATTGAATGATTTTTGCAATCGTATTTTTGTCATCAACGAAGCTAAAGCCATTTTGTGTAATGTATGTTCGGGTAATACCTGTACTTGTATTACCGTCAGGGTCGGTTGTAGCCAAGACAAACTCAATTTCCATGTCAGCACCAACGGCATTGGTATTGTAGCCATTTGTACCTTCTTTTTTACGATAATCTTCGTTGAGTACTCTAATTTGTGAAAGAATTTGTTCATCCGAAATGTTTGTTCCACCGATGGCATTATTAGCATTGTTATGAAGTACATGCACAACCACAGGAATCTGATATACTTTATCGGTGATTCTGGCTTGGTTTTTATTTTGTTCTTGAATTTTTTGGACTTGTGTTTCAAAATTGGCTTTTCTTTGTTGCCAATTGCTATATTTTTCTTGGAGTTTTTTGTCGGCGATGGCAACGCCACAGCGGTCTTGAGCAATTAATAGGGAAGGAATCGAGAGAAAGATGGCGAATAATATTTTTTTCATGTTTATCTAATTAATTTTACCCTTAACGAAATAAAGGCTTTGGTTTGTATTTACATAATACTTACCAAAGCCTTTTATCTTTTTTGTCAAATAGCCTTTTACTTTTCGGCTTCTGATTTCTCGTAAGCCATGATAATATCACGAACTAAGCGGTGGCGAACTACGTCTTTACCATCTAATTCTACAAATGCAATGCCTTTGATATTTCCTAAAATTCTGCCTGCTTCTGCCAAGCCTGATTTTACTTTTGAAGGTAAATCTACTTGTGTTTTATCACCAGTGATGATTACTTTTGAATACATTCCCATACGTGTAAGGAACATTTTCATTTGCATTGGCGTAGTATTTTGGGCTTCATCTAATAAAATAAAGGCATTATTGAGCGTTCTACCACGCATATACGCTAAAGGTGCAATTTCAATGACTCTGTTTTCGATAAAATATTTTAACTTTTCGGGCTGAATCATATCATCGAGGGCATCGTATATAGGGCGGAGGTAGGGGTCTATTTTCTCTTTTAAATCACCTGGCAAAAAGCCCAAATTCTCGCCAGCTTCTACCGCAGGGCGAGTAATAATGATTTTTTTTACTTCTTTATTCTTGAGAGCCTTTACGGCAATGGCAACAGCCGTATAGGTTTTACCCGTTCCCGCTGGCCCTACTGCAAACACAATGTCATTTTTGGCAGCCGCTTCAACCATTTTTTGCTGGTTGGGCGTTTTTACTTTGATTACAACGCCTTTTGTCCCATACAAAAGCACATCGTCTTCTTCCTTTAAATGTACACTTGTTTCAGTGGCAGGATTTTTTTCAAGGATAAGATAAGACTGTACCTGTTCTTTACTAATCTTACCATATTTTTGATAATGTTGGATGAGTGATTCCAAAATCTCGTGGATTCGGACAATTTCTGGGAGAGAACCTCTTATAATAATTTCATTGCCACGGGAAATAATCTTACTCTGAGGGAATGCGGCAGCAACTTCTTTGATATTACTGTTTTCAACACCCAGAAAACCAACCAACTCAAGGTCTTCTAAGGTAATTACTTTTTCTGTCAAATCTGGAAAAATTTAGTTTAAATTGAATTATTATTAAACTTAATAAAAAAAAGGTTCAATTGTTGCATAAAACTCACATAAAATTGAATCATAAAATTTAGCGTTTGATAATCAGCAAATTAGGTTTGATACAAACTTTTATATTTCGGTTTTCTAAGTTTTTATTTGTAAAATTGTGTTGCGGATGAAATTTTTGAGAAAAAATTGAATTTTCAAAATCACTTCATCTTGAAAAAAGGCTTGTAATAATTGAGAATGGAACATTCAAATCAACATAACGGGAATTATAAAAAAAATGGCAATTATGCTGGTGGTCGTATCTCTGCCCAAAACAGGTGGCTGGATACTGGGCTTGGCAAAATTCCACCTCAAGCTACCGACTTGGAGGAGGCTGTTCTGGGTGCTTTGATGTTGGAGCGTGATGCCTTAACAGATGTTATTGATATTTTAAAAGTTGAGTCTTTTTATAAAGAAGCTCATCAAAGAATTTATGGGGCAATTACGCAATTATTTGCTAATTCTGAACCCATCGACTTATTAACGGTTAAAAATCAGTTAGTTTCTAATGGCGAATTGGAAATGGCTGGTGGTGTACAGTACTTAGCAGAACTTACCCAAAGAGTAAACTCCGCCGCAAATATTGAATTTCACGCCAGAATTGTGGTGGAACATTCCTTGAAACGTCAGTTAATTACGGTTTCTTCTGAAATCCAGAAAATGGCTTATGAAGATACAACAGACGTTTTTATGTTGTTGGATAAAATCGAACAAGATTTATTCAGAATTTCTGAGGCAAATATTCGTAAAAATTACTCTGACATGGGGCAAATTATGCGAACTGCCTTGTTGGAATTAGAATTAAAGAAAAACCAAAAAGAAGGTCTTACGGGTGTTCCAACGGGTTTTACTGCTTTGGATAGAGTAACTTCTGGTTTTCAGAAAACGGAATTAATCATTATTGCGGCTCGTCCGGGTATGGGTAAAACCGCTTTGATTCTTTCGGCGTGTAGAAATGCAGCAGTTGACCATGGTCAGGCAGTGGCATTTTTCTCCTTAGAGATGTCTTCGGTTCAATTGGTGAATCGTTTAATTTCTGCGGAAGCTGAATTAGAATCTGATAAAATCAGAAAAGGAAATCTTGCCGCACACGAATGGGCTCAACTTCATGCGAAAATCGGTAAATTAACCAACGCTCCGATTTTTATCGACGATACGCCTGCTCTTTCTATTTTGGAATTAAGAGCCAAAGCTCGTCGTTTGAAAGCTCAACACGATATTCAAATCATCGTGATTGACTATTTGCAATTAATGTCAGGAGATTCTGGTGGAAAAGGCCCAGGCAACCGTGAGCAGGAAATTGCTAACATTTCTCGTTCTTTGAAACAATTAGCCAAAGAATTAAACGTACCAGTAATTGCCCTTTCACAATTGAGTCGTGCGGTTGAAACTCGTGGTGGCGAAAAGAAACCACAGCTTTCAGATTTACGTGAGTCGGGGTCAATCGAGCAAGATGCGGATATGGTAATGTTTATCTATCGTCCTGATTATTATGGAATTACTCAGGATGAAGCTGGTAACTCTGTGGCTGGAATCGGAGAATTGATTATCGCTAAAAACCGTGCAGGTTCGTTGGATACTGTTCAATTAAGATTTATCGGAAAATATACCAAGTACTGCGATTTGGATGCAAGTGATTATTCAGGTTTTGCGGGCGATTCTTTACAATCTTTCCAACAAATTGACAATCCTGTGACCGCCTTTGAAAGTAGTGGTAAAATGTTGGGAAGTAAAATTAATAATTTACCTAATCAGCCAATTCCTTCGGCAACGCCATTTGGTACAAGTTTACCAAATCAAGACGTTCCGTTTTAAAATTTTATTTTTGAAAAATACTTAATGCTTGGGACATAAAAAAAGCTACTGATTTTATATCGGTAGCTTTTCTTTTTTGTGTATTAATGTTTCGGTAAATAAGGAAAATTAGAAGGTTTTACCCTAATCTCTAATCACTATTTACTTCACTGCTTATCGTAAATCTAATCTTACAACATTTTCAACGTGATGGGTCTGAGGGAACATATCAACGGGTTGAACAGCAGTAACTACGTATTTCTCATCCAATAAAGCCAAATCTCGTGCTTGTGTCGCTGGGTTACAGCTTACATATACAATTCTTTTTGGAGCAGCTTCTAAGAGTGTTCTTACTACTGGTTCGTCCATACCTGCTCTTGGTGGGTCAGTAATCACGATGTCGGGTCTGCCATGCTGACTAACAAATTCATTACTCAATAATTTTCGCATATCACCAGCATAAAATTCTGTATTTGTAATATTATTGATTTGCGAATTCACTTTAGCATCTTCCACCGCCATTTCCACATACTCCAAACCAATTACTTTTTTAGCTTGTCTGGCTACGAAATTGGCAATTGTTCCCGTTCCTGTATAAAGGTCATAAACAAAATCATTTGCTTGAATATCAGCGTATTCACGAGTGATTTTGTAAAGTTCGTAAGCTTGTTTTGAATTTGTCTGGAAGAAAGATTTTGGTCCAACTCTGAATTTCAAATCTTCCATTTCTTCAATAATGTATGGCAAACCTTTTACATTGACAATCTCTAAATCAAAGAAAGTATCATTGCCTTTTGTATTGATGACATAATTTAATGAAGTAATTTCTGGGAATTTTTCTGCCAAAAAGTTCATCACTAAATCAATGTCTTCGGGCTTACAATAGGCAAATTGTACTACAACCATCAAATCACCAGTACTGGCTGTACGAATTACTAAATTGCGTAAAGCTCCCTTTTCTTGACGTACTTGTTCGTAATAATCCAAATTATTGGCAGCCGTAAAATCTCTCAAAGCCAAACGAATCGCATTTGATGGGTCGGGCTGTAAATAACAATGGTCGATATCCAAGATTTTATCATAACGTTTGGGAATATGAAAGCCCAAAGCATTTCTCGAAAACGATTCACCAGAATCAATTTGTGCTTGCGTCAGCCAGCGGTTCTGTGAAAAAGTATATTCTAATTTATTACGATAATAAAAGGTTTCCGAAGAAGGAAAAATGGGTTTGATTTCAGGAAGATTTACTTTTGCAATTCTTTCTAAAGCATCAACTACTTGCTTTGTTTTAAAATCTAATTGCGTTTTGTAATCAATATGTTGCCATTTGCAACCACCACAAGTACCGAAGTGCGAACAAATGGTTTGAGTACGATAGCTTGAAGTAGGACGAATATTGAAGGCAACCGCTTCCATGAAGCTTTTTTTAGATTTCATTACTCTTAAATCAGCATAATCGCCCGGAGCAACTGGTCCTTCAATAAAAATTACTTTATCTTCAATTCTACTTATACACTTTGCTTCTGCGGCAAAGTTTTCTATTAAAACATTCTCGAAAATGATATTTTCTTTCTTATTCTTTTTCATATTGTGCAAAAATACGAAGGAATGAAATTATTATTGTTAATCAAGCAGGAGTTTTCAGAAACTTAGTTCAATTTTGTAGTTGAATCATTACACAATTATTTCATCCTTAGTAATTAAATAGATTATATTAAAGCACAATAAATTTTTATGAAAGATAAAGTTGTCATTATTACAGGGGCTTCTTCGGGCATTGGAAAAGCGTTGGCTTTTGCTTTTGGGCGTGAAGGGGCAAAAATTGTCATTACAGGTAGAAAAAAAGAAGCATTAGTTGAAACAAGTAATGAATTAACACAACAAGGAATCGAAAATTTACCGATTGTTTCTGATGTAAGTGTTGAAAAAGATAACTTATCGGTGGTGAATCAAACTATTGAAAAGTATGGAAAGATAGATGTACTTATCAATAATGCTGGCGTTTCGATGCGTGCTATGTTTGAGGACTGTGACCCAGAAGTATTCAGAAAAGTGATGGATATTAATTTTTTTGGAACAGTTTATATTACCAAGTACGCACTGCCTTATATCAAAGCCACCAAAGGCTCAATTGTTGGGGTTTCTTCTATTGCAGGATACAGAGGCTTACCTGTAAGAATTGGTTATTCGGCTTCAAAATTCGCTTTGAATGGTTTCTTAGAAGGACTTCGTACTGAGTTGTTACATACTGGCGTTCACGTACTTACGGCTTGTCCGGGTTTTACGGCTTCAAATATTCGCACAGCTTCATTAGGAGCAGATGGAAATTCAAAAGGCGAAACTATGCGTGACGAAGGTAAAATGATGACTTCGGAAGAAGTAGCGGATAAAATTTTATGGGCTGTAAAAAATAGAAAAAGAGATTTAGTATTGACACTTCAAGGAAAAATGGCTGTGTTACTCAACAAATGGCTTCCTTCTTTGGCAGATAAGATAGTTTATAATACTTTGGCGAAAGAGAAAGATTCACCATTGAAAAGATAAATGTGTAATCTGCTTTAGGCTTTAAGCCGTAGGCATTAGGCAAAATGTTTATTAGAAGTACATTTGTTTTTGCTTATTGCTTACAGCCTAAAGCACTTCCACTTCATTAAAATCCCTATTTCTTCATTGTTAGAAAAGGGATTTTTTATTCTACCAACCAAATATCACTTTCTTTCAAATACAAGAATTTATCTTTCCAATATACTCTTCTCCAGATATCCGTTCCGCCAATTAGGTTTAGGCGGTGTCCTCTGTCAATCATTTCTACCACAGGAGCTACCGAAGAAGGTTCAGCCCTAAGTAACACGCCATCGTGATTGATAATGCCTTGGTGGTACTTATCTGGAAGATTTAGTAATAATGCTATTCCTGAAAGGTAAATCAATAAAAATATTTTTTGATTGAAGGGTGTATAATGTCTTTTATATCTTTTTGTAAAAAGAATGTAAAAAATATAAATTCCCAAAATCAGCATTGTTCCAATCAAAAAACCAGAGTATTTTTTGTAGAACAAAATCAAGAAATTAAAATCGTTCAGTTCGTAACCTTTCAATTCGTGGAGTTGAGCAATTTCATTGAGTTTAGATAAAATTTTCTCATTAGGTTCTTGTTGATAGGCTTTGTTTAAGTAATAAAGCGTTTTTAAAAAGTCACCTTTTTTTTCTTTGATAAAAGCTAATTTTAGAAAAAGTGTTGTAGCTGGTTTTTCAATCGAAGGGAGTGCTTGTTCAAAAAGAACTTCTGCTTGCGAAAAATTATCAGTTTTGTAGAGAGAATCTGCTTTTTTTAATGTGTTTACATCACTCTGAGAATAAGCAAGTTGTATCGTTGCTAAGTAAAAAGTGAAAAAAAATATGATTTTTTTTAGATAGTATGCTTGCATTGTATTCTTAATAATCGTAGTTTTGCACCGCAATTAAGGGAAACAATATGAGAAAAACAAAAGAAGTTTTTCGTTTCACTTAAAAAAGCAAATGATTCCGTAGCTCAGTTGGTAGAGCAATACACTTTTAATGTATGGGTCCTGGGTTCGAGTCCCAGCGGGATCACCAAAGAAAAAGCCATCGTTTTAGCTGAAGCGATGGCTTTTTTTACCAAAAAATAATTACCGATTCCGTAGCTCAGTTGGTAGAGCAATACACTTTTAATGTATGGGTCCTGGGTTCGAGTCCCAGCGGGATCACAGAAGATCGCCAGTGGTAATTTTCCCTTCGTG